>NZ_JAFEVH010000012.1:0-28836 GCF_048054155.1 Wolbachia endosymbiont of Nasonia giraulti | reverse complement strand
TGAGTTGAATTGAAAATGCGGTTTGACACACTTTTTTGAACGTTCCCCTAAATTTTCATTTCTTTTTTTTAGTTCATTGAATTCTTGAGACAATTGTTTCAGCTCTTTAGTCAATGTATTGTTTTTCTCTTTTGCTTCCGTCAATTGTTCTGCCAACTGCCTTTCATGATTATCCTTTGAACCTTCTGCCAATATTCTCTTTAGATCATTTTCCAAATTTGCATTCTTTCTTTCTAGTGCACTTAACTTGGCTTCACTTTGCTCCAATTTTTTCTGTAGTTCCTCATTTGTTCTATTTGTTGACTGAACCTCACTTTTTTTATCTTTCAATTGATTAATTAAATTTGTTATTCTAGCGTTTTTATTTTTTTGACTTTGTTCTAGTGTGCTTACCTTTCGTTCTAATTGCTTAATGTCTTGATCCTTTTCAGCTAACTCTTTTTCCTTTCTTTTCAATTCATCTTTAAGTCTTGTGACTTCTTTTTCCAAATCTTGCTTTTCCTTGGTTAATTTATTTAGTTCCTCATCACCTTCTTCTGTTATCCTTGTATTATGTTTTTTTAACTTTGCGCTTTGCTCCTTGAGATATGTGTTTTCTTCCTCTAATTCCCCTATTCTATCCTGTAACTCATTTCCTTCTTGTTTGTTCTCTTCTTCATCAAACGTGTTGCTCTCAAATGTTTCATCTTCACCATTAAATTCACTACTAATAGACAAAGAACTTCTGCGTGAAGAAGGTGTACTAAGAGAAGAATACCCACTGCTACTTGGTGTAGCTGACTGCAGTGAATCTTTTGTAAATGTTTCCTCTGCTGGTGTTTGCTGATTGTTCACACTTTTGCCCATTTCATTGAAAGCTTGATGCAGAGTTTTTCCGTTGATAAAAACTTCTGTGTTTTGTCCTACTAATTCTAATATTTTCTTTTTTGTTTCTTCTGATTCTAAATCTTTGAAAATTAAATCACCAAATTTTGGCTCAGCAGTCACTCTTTTTATGCCCTTAGAATTTACTTCTACAGTCATGCTACAGTTTATGTTATTGCCTTTAGAATCCTTAGCTTGCCAGTTGATGGTCATTTTACATGAGCTTGAACCAGCAAAATTATAGTGCCTTTCGCTGCCTTTTTTGGTTGCAGTTATTTGACTATCTTTCCCCAAAGATAGGTTATAAACCTTACCTTCGTCACTGGCTCTTAAAAGGGCGCTAATCTCTATTGGTTTTTCTTTATTTTCAAACCTAATTTTAAAGTCATTATCTTTTGTTGTATATACTAAGAAATTTTCACCTGGTAAAGATTCTTCAAATTTTCTATGTGTTTCATTTATTAATTGCTCAAACTTTTGAAACTCATTTTCCCACTTTAAATTTATCTGTTTTTTAATGTCCTTATCTTTGCGTAAAGGACCAATAAAGTACCAGATTAAATTTTCTTCCTCTAGTTTTTTTATAAAATCCTGAAAATTGTTGCAAGATTCAATGAAACTTAAAATATCATTTTTCTTTTGCTCATCTATATCTAAACCTTGATTTTCAGCTATAAATAAGTTTTCTTTTAGCATAATTTCTATTTTTAGAGAACTATATTATAATATTAGCATATTTTCTTAAAAAATCAACTAATCTTATAGTTAAATAAACTTGAGTATTTGGCGGGAATGTTATATATTAACCACTCCAAGAAGTGCACTATGGACAATACTATTATAAGAAAATACGATATTAGAGGTGTGGTAGGCAGAGATCTGCAAATCAGTGATGGGTATGAAATAGGTAGAAAATTCGGTCAAACTGCAGCTAACGTTTGTGTAGGCTATGACAGCAGGATAGATTCACCAAGCATAGAAAAAGAATTAATCAGAGGCTTAATTTTATCCGGCGCAAATGTTATACGAGTTGGGCTCTGTTCTTCACCTATGCTCTACGCTGCAACAATGCAGGCAGATCTTGGGATTATGATCACTGCTTCTCATAATCCCAGAGAATATAACGGCTTTAAATTTTTCAGTAGTAAAAAAGTTTACTCAGATCAAGAAATGAAGGAAATTATAGGCAGTACAATTAAAAACAGCACGAAAATTGGAAGCTTAATTAACACGAATATATATAGTGAGTACGTTAACATATTAAAAGATGCGCTCAAGAATAACGCTACACAAAAACTAAAAATAGCCTGGGATTTTGGCAATAGTCCAACAATTGTAAGGTATATTGAAAAAGTTTTACCAAGTCATATACACATCATAACCAATAATTCTATCGATGGAACGTTTCCACTGCACGACCCAGATCCCATAGAAGAGAAAAATCTTGCTCAGTTAATAGATATTGTCAAGAAAGATAAATGTGATCTTGGTATTGCACTTGATGGTGATGGTGATAGGGTACGCTTGATTGATAATAAAGGTAATGTTGTTTCCAATGATCACTTGTTTATGATTTTTGCACGTGAAGTATTGGCGGAACACCCAAAAAGCAAAGTTATTGCCAACGTAAAAATGAGTATGAAAGTGCATGATTTCGTTAGCAAATTAGGGGGGCAAGTAATTACCTGTGCCACTGGACACTCACTAGTTAAGAAAAAGATGGTAGAAGAAGGGGCAAAATTTGCCGGTGAACTCAGTGGGCATTTTTTCTTTTCTGAGCTGGGTTTCGATGATGGACTATATTCTGCTGTTAAAGTCATTAACATTTTACTTAAGAAAAACCACAGCCTATCTGAGATGATTGAAGATTTGCCAAAGTTATATATCACTCATGAAGTGAAAATTGTAGTGAAGGATGAGAAAAAATTTCAAATAATTGAGTCAGTAAAGGAGACACTAAAGCAGAAAAATATTGTATTTTCAGAGCTTGATGGTATTAAGGTAGCCGATAATAAAGGTTGGTGGCTTCTTAGAGTATCAAATACGCAAAACTGCATTACAGCAAGATGTGAAGGAAATACCTTAGAAGATTTTGAACTCACTAAAAAAGTTTTGTTTTATTACATTGATGAACTAAAATTATACATTTAAATTTTTTTTGATGGTTTACTTATTCGTCAATGTTTGCAGTTTTGTTTGATTAGTCATAGGAATTGGTAACCTATGGCGAATTGCTGTGGATAATAGCTGTCTACGCTAGTTTAGCTATAGAAAATCAACACTCACTTTTCTTTATTGTTTTGAGGTTTTTCTTGATCAACCATTTCCTCACCGATCTCTTTTATTTTTAGTATCAATGATTCTGGCACATACATGTTAATTACCTCTTCTGTTGTCACAAATAAAGCCTGATAAGAGTGTGAATTTATTATCCAATTGGGCAATATGTCTTCTGCTTCTACTTTAGACTCTCCCTCTTGTTTAACGTATACTGTGTGGCAATATAAGTGCACAGCGAAAAATAGTACATAAGAAAGCAATATTCCTCTAAGTGCTCCGACAAAGATTCCAGTAACTCTATCCATTAATCCCAACCTTATAGGTGATAATATGTACATTAGCCAGTTATTCATTGTCATGAATGTAAGATTAAGTATTATAAATACAGAGATTGTAGAAAGTATGTTTTGTGTAACTTTAGAGTCAAAATACTTACTATAATTTATAATAAAAAAATCATAGTAATTAGCTGTCAAAAAGACTGATAAGAGCAAGAACATTAATGCACATAGCTCTTTTATAAAACCTCTAGTTATCGATATTATTACACACAAGACAATAATAAAGATAATTAGGCTATCGAAAAACATATTTTGTATCTATATGATTTTCAAGATATAATAGTTGTAAATAACAAAGTTGTAAAATTAATTGTGTTGATATTTTATCAGCTGGTCTAAGTACCGGGCAATCATATCAACTTCTAAATTTAGGTAATTACCTGTTTTATTATGCTGAAAAGTTGTGTTTTTCCATGTATAGGGAATTATATTCACAGTGAATTCTTGATCGACAACTGAATTTACTGTAAGGGAAACTCCATCTAGCGTTACAGAACCTTTTTTTGCAATAAATTTAATTAATTCTTGTGGGCATGATAGTCTGATTTCATGAGATTCTAAATTTTGATTGATTGTTAAAATTTCTGCTGTGTCATCCACATGACCCTGAACCAAGTGGCCGTCAATTTTGTCACTCAGTTTCATTGCTTGCTCTAGGTTTATTTTTTTTCCTGTTTTCCACATATTTAAGTTAGAAACTTTCATAGTTTCTTGAGATACTTGAACTGTGAATACATTGCTCATTATGTTGACAACAGTTAAACACACTCCGGAGCAGGATATTGAATCTCCTTTGTTTATAGAGGATAAATTTTGTGTCTCAATATGGAAGATTTGATCAGAGTTAGGGTGGATAGTGATATCAGTTATAGTGCCAATATCTTTGATAATTCCTTTAAACATGCAATAAAATAAATAATTATATCACAAAAGATCTTATTTGTTAGGTGCGCAAAGGAAGATCTTTTTTACTTATCTGCTCAATAGATTCTACAGAATATTCAGAATATAGAAAGTAAGCCAGGTTCAAAACGCACAGTGTAATTAATATTGGTAACCCTATGTTTAATGTTAGACCGATACTTTCCCTTTTTTCTGTTGGCACCAATTCCTTTAAAATTGACACTTTTCCCAGCGGCAAGTGCCATAGGCAGAGTGCTGATATAGAAGCTGCTACTAAAAATAGACAAAAATAAGTCTCTTTCGAAGAAAACATAGCTTTTAATGGTGATTTAAGACTAATATTAGTAGGCAATCGAGTTTTAGCTTCATTTGTTTTTGGTAAATGGTCTACAGCTTTGCTTGGTAAAATTTCATGAGAAACATTTTTAGGCTGTGGAGAAGGTTGGCCTGAAACTAATTTAATCAACTGCTCTTTTTTTCTATATACTTGCTTGTGTAAATACTCTTTTGGAAAAGAAGATTTGCCGGCTGTTTGTGGTATCTTCAGCATTTCTAATGCTTCTGATATCTCATCTGGTTCTAATATCTCATGTAATTGTTTATCTTGAAAATAAACAATATTAAATATTGAGTTGAAAATATTGTAAAATGTATCTGAATCTTGATTTTTATATTCACTTACTACTTCTACGAATATTTCATCGAGTTTTTTCCCCTTGTGCTCAGCCAAATTATCTATCATAGCTACTCTAGCATCAAGTTGAGCTTGTTTTATGGTTGATTGTTTTTCTTCTCTCAGTGATTCTTTAGCCTGCTTTTCGGATTTCTTTTTTCTATTAGCCTTAAAATAATCTGTGTGTGACCTAATTTGACCTATATCCCGCTCTGTTTCTTGAGGGACTAAATTTCTTGTGGTATTCTCATTTTTAGCTTTTTCTAAATGTTTTAGCTGCTCATCTAAGAATATCTCGATTTGTTGCAAGTTATCGAGGTTAATGTTTTTAACGTTTGTTTGTAGTGTTATCGTTATGCCCTGCAGGAGGATTTGAGGCGGAGCATTACTTATGAATTCTTCTACAGTTTTATCACTATGAGTTTTACAGTAGTTATTATATAATTCACTGCTTTCTTTTGATACTTGTATGTTGACTATAAAATTTTTTTTCCGAGAAAGGCTGGTTTTAAAAAAGTCAATTAAATGTTTTATTTGAGGTAATATTGTATTAGGGTTTACCTCTGTCAGAAGTTTGATCTTAAATGAAAACTCTTGTGTATCACTTGTAACACTTCTTGAGCGAATCGTGCTAATCTCCAGCACTTCATTAGAAAATACTTTACTTATTTCTTTAGATCTATACTTAAAAAACTTGGGTAAATCCTCGATTTCGTATTTTTTCTTAGTTTCTATGTTACTACTATGCATGAGTAAATTTTTTAATATAAAGTGAAATAAAAAATATAATTAGTCAATAAGTTAATAGTAAAAGCACCCTTGCATAACAGCGGCGCGTTGGGTTCAATAAGCAGAAAAAGTTACTTTACAAACCTCATCAGTCTCCTTATCATGACAATAAGAGTATTTACCCTTGTTTTTAATCTCTGCAGATTTAACAACAAAATTCAGTAAAAAACTCAGGTATATATTGGCAGGTTACATAAAATTATAGCGGCTGCATGTCTTTTTTATTTTTGCTACATTCAGCCAAAATGCGCTTTAAATAAGCGTTAGCACATTATTACAATGCCAATTTACATTATTATAGGGTCAAAACTCACTACTGGGGGATTCTTTTGCCTTTTTTTTCGCCTGGTAAATTTTTTAATATTCTGGATTAGTTAGGAGTCCTATAGACATGTTATTCCAGCACTTCTTACTACCTGTTATGGATCCCAGTGTCAAGCACTGGGATGACAAGAAGGAGAGCACTGGGATGACAAGAAAGAAAGCGCTGATTTCATATGTATCTGATAAAAAAGATGATGTCATGCCAGTGCCCAGACACTGGCATCCAGTTTTTTCATGATCATCAAAACGTTGTATTTTAACATAAAACGGCTACTTTTATGCTTACCAACCTAATAAAATTCCTGGATTCCAGTGTCACGCACTGGAATGACAAGAAGGAGAGTACTGGGATGACACCTTTTTATCCAAATAGTTTTATTGATGATATTAAAGATTGCACTATAATGAAAGTTTAAGCTAGCGTTTTTAAGGTGAATAAAGAGCTAATAAGTGAAATACCTTTACTTGAAGATAAGGCAGTTTCTGAAATTGAAAATGCTGCTTTTTTGCAGGATTTAGAAAAAGTTAGGTTGTCATACTTGGGGAGAAAGGGTGTAGTAAAAGCTTATTTCGATGACTTAAAGAATATAGATGATGCAGGAGAAAAACGCGACCTAGGTGCAGTGATTAATGTTTTACGCAATAAGATAGACCAGCTTATAACAAGCAAAGAAAATGAACTAAAAGATAAAGAAGTTAAGTTAAAACTGCAAAATGAAGCAGTTGATATCACACTGCCTGTCAGACCAGAAAGAATTGGCAAGATTCATCCACTGAGCAAAGTTATAAATGAAGTAAAGCTCATTTTTGCACATATGGGCTTCAAAGCAGTTGATGGTCCTGATATTGAAGATGAATTTCACGTGTTTGATGCGCTAAATACTCCAAGTCATCATCCTGCGCGAGAGGAGCAAGATACCTTCTACTTAAAGAATAAAATAAACGATAAAAGAATGGTGCTGCGCACTCATACCTCATCTGTGCAGATTAGAACTATGGAAAAGACAAAAACTTTTCCAATTAAAATAGTGGCTGCAGGCAGGGTATACAGAAATGACTTTGATGCAACTCACACTCCTATGTTTCATCAGATAGAAGGGCTTTATGTTAATGAAAATGTCAATATGGGCCAATTAAAATTTACTATTCATCGCTTCCTTAGTAAATTTTTCGGAGATAAAGGTCTAAAAATACGCTTTCGTAATAGTTTTTTTCCTTTTACTGAGCCTTCTGCAGAAGTGGACATAAGTTATAAAGGTAGTAAATGGATTGAAGTACTTGGATGTGGTATGGTGCATCCAAATGTCTTTAAAAATGTTGGAATAGAACATACTAAATACAGTGGCTTTGCATTTGGGATTGGTATAGAAAGGCTAGCAATGCTGAAATATCAAATTAGTGATCTAAGGAGCTTTTACGACAATAGAGTTAGTTGGCTCAACCATTATGGTTTTCATTTTTCGTCTTTAAGATAAGTGACAAATAAATCTTATACATTTGTTGTACTTGCTGCTGGGCATGGTAAACGAATGAATTCAAGCTTGCCTAAGGTTCTGCACAAAATAGGTAATTTCTCCATGCTTGAGCACGTCATTTACAATGCAAAGCAGCTAAATCCTGAAAAAATAGCTGTTGTAGTCGATTTGCCTTTAACTCAAAGGCTGGAATGCTTTGAGGATATAAAATTAATTACACAAGAGTCAACGCTCGGCACAGGGGATGCAGTCAAAATTGCAATGAGAAACCTGAAAGAATTATCAGACATAGTTGTTGTGCAGTATGGAGATACTCCGCTGATAAAAAGCAGCACAATAACTAAAATGATAAGCTGCTTAGGAGAGAGCAATGCTTTAGTTTGTCTTGGGTTTAAAACTGATAATAAAGGATACGGTAGACTAATTATTGAGAACGGTTCCCTAAGAGAAATAGTAGAAGTACAAAATGGTAGAAATAATGATGAGGGATTTCTTGCTAATGCTGGAATAATGGTTGCATATACAAAAGATTTACATGAATTAGTGGAGAAAATAGAGTGTAATAATCAAGCTCGCGAATATTACCTGACTGATATAGTTGCCATTGCAGTAAAGAGTAATTTAAATGTTGGCTATGTTATTGCTGATGAGAAGGAGGCAACTGGCATAAATAATAGGAATGACCTTGCAACGGCCGAGTTTTACTTTCAAGAAGAAAAAAGAAAGTTTTTCACTAACTCTGGAGTAACGCTTGTTGCTCCAGAAACTGTTTTCTTCTCTCTTGATACGCAAATTGGTATGGATTCGATTGTTTACCCATACGTTTTTTTTGGTCCTGGAGTAAAAATAGGATCTGGTGTTAGGGTTGGTCCATTTGCCAAATGTGAAAATACAACAATAGGTGATGGTGCAATCATAGGTAATTTTGTTGAAACAAAAGCAAGTGATATAGGTATAAATACTAAGATAAAGCATTTAAGTTATATAGGAAATACTCAGGTAGGGCAGGGGAGTAACATAGGTGCAGGTACCGTTATTTGTAATTATGATGGGAAAAAGAAACATAAAACAAATATTGGAAGCAATTGTTTTATTGGTGCCAATAGTTCATTAATTGCACCGCTTAATGTGCATGATGACTCTGTCATTGCAGCAGGTAGCGTTATAGTAGAGGATGTGCCAGAGAAAAGTCTTGCAATTGCAAGAGAAAGGCAAATAACTAAGAAAATAAAATAACTCTAATTTTTATTACGCGAATTATGTTATTTTTAATATATGTATTAGTATACATGTATATCAATATACATGTTAAAAATGAAAAAGTTGCTGATTTTGGTGGTCTGTTGTTTCCTGTCAGTACCGTCTTTTGGAGTTGATTGGATTAAAGATAGAATTTATACTTCTTTATCATATAGCCGGCTTGGTGTTAATTGTGACGTTGGGTTTCACTATACAGATAGTGTTAAAATTTCAGTTGGCTATGTAATCAAACCTATTATTAATTCTCTAATCAAACCTACTCTTGATGAAGAATTTGGAGCAGTGGTGGGGCTTATGGCAAAGCTTCATTATCATCATAAATTTGAAAATACGGGTATTACTCCTTATATTACTGCTGGTGTTGGTGCTGTTATAGTTCGTACAATGAAGGCTAAACCTAATGTAGGTAGAGCTGATAGTATAGGTGAAAACATAAGTGCTTTACTTGGAGAGGCTTTCAAAGCTGTAGTCAATGATGAATTTTTTTCTTATCAAATAGGTTCTGGTATTAATCTTCCACTTTCTGAAAGAACAAGTGTTTTTGCTGGCTACAAATTGCAAAGGTTTCATAAAATTTTCCATGGAATTGAGCTAGGAATGAGCTTTAATTTGTAAACTCTGATTGAATATTTTTAGTAAAGGCTAGTGGGAAATTATATTGAAGCGAAAGTAAGTGATGTAGACTCAAATGATGATTGCAGCAGATAGTGAAAGATATGCCAATTTGCAATTGCAAGAGAAAGACAAATAACAAAAAAAATAAAATAATTCCAATTTTTTACTTGCAATTTATACTATTTTTAATATTTATATGCTTGTATATGCATATATTAATCTTTGGAGGATAAAAATGAAAAAGTTACTTACTTTGTTGGCTTGCTGTTCTTTGTCAGCACCGTCTTTTGGAGTTGATTGGGTTAAAGATAGAACCTACACCTCTTCGTCGTATGGCATGTTTGGTATTAATTATGATCTTGGCTATCACTGTACAGATAGCATTAAAATTTCATTTGGTCCTGCAGTTAAACTTGTTGTGAGTGAAGGGATTTTAGACGCGGGACTTATGGCAAAGCTTCATTATCATTATAAATTTGAAAATACAGATATTACTCCTTATGTTACTTTTGGTGTAGGAGGAGTGCTAAAATTCCTCTTTCAGAAAATCAAGGGCCAGACGTAGAAGAATTTTTTTCTTATCAAATAGGTTCTGGTATTAATCTTCCACTTTCTGAGAGAACAAGTGTTTTTGCTGGCTACAAGCTGCAAAAGTTCCATGAACTTTCGCATGGGGTTGAATTTGGAATGAGTTTTAATTTGTAAGCTCCGATTGAATGTTTTTAGTGAAGTCTGGTTTGAATTTTTGTTGAAATAAAAGCAAGTTATATAGGCTAAAATGATGATTGCAGTAGGTAATAAAATGTGAAAAAGAAAAGTTTGGTAATTGCAAGAGAAAGGCAAGTAGCTAAGAAAGTGATTCCGATTTTATTATGTAAGTTATGTGATTTTTAACTTTTCTGTGAGTATATATGCGTATATTCATGGTTAGAGGGTAAAAATGAAAAAATTACTTACTTTGGTAGTCTGCTGTTCTCTGTCAGCACCGTCTTTTGGAGTTGATTGGATTAGAGATAGAATCTATACTTCGTCGTCATATGGCAATCTTGGTATTAATTATGAGCTTGGCTATCATTATACAGATAGCATAAAAATTTCAGCTGGTCCTGTATTGAAATCTGTTTTGTTTGGAGGATCTTTGGCAGAGTTAGGATTCATGGCAAAGCTTCATTATCATCATCAATTTGAAAGTACGGATATTACCCCTTATGTTACTTTTGGTGTAGGAGGTGGAGCTAAAGTATCTCAACCAGCACAGCAAGGTCAACAGCCAGACGTAAAAAAGTTTTTTCCTACCAGATAGGTGCTGGTATTAATCTTCCACTTTCTGAGAGAACGAATGTTTTCGCTGGCTATAAACTTCACAAGTTCAGTAATTTTTCTCATGGGTTTGAACTTGGAATGAGTTTTAATTTATAAGCTCCGATTGAATGTTTTTAGTGAAAGCTTGAGTTTTTATTAACGTCGTAAAGTTTTCATGATACTAAGAGAATTTGAGAGTAGTCAAGTTTTAAAACTTGACTACTCTCCAAGGAAAAGCAGATAAAGGTAGAAGTATTTCATGTTTTTATTTATATTGACAGTATGTATAACATCATTTACGATTAGTGTTAATAACAATAATTGATATTTGTCATGTTTGCAGTAATCGAAACTGGTGGAAAGCAGTATTTAGTAAAAAAAGGCAGCATAATTAAAGTAGAAAGATTACAAGCTGAAGAAAAAGAGGAAGTGGAAATCAATAAAGTGATTTGTGTTTCAAGTAATGGCTTATCTTGTTCATCTAATGCTGTTGTTAAAGCTGAAGTACTGGAGCAGTGTAGAGATAAAAAAATTATAATCTTTAAGAAAAAGAGAAGAAAAAATTACCGTAGGAAAAATGGTCATAGGCAGTATATTACTGTTCTTCGTATCAATGAAATTAGTCTTCAAAAGTAAGAGGTAAGATATGGCAACTAAAAAATCAGGTGGTAGTTCCTGTAATGGTAGAGATTCGGCAGGGCGTCGGCTCGGGATAAAGAAGAATGGTGAGGTTATTCCAGGTAACATAATTGTACGTCAAAGAGGTACAAAATTTCATCCTGGAAAGAATGTTGGTATGGGTAAAGATCATACGATTTTTGCTAAAACGAAAGGCTGGGTGAGTTTTAGAAAATCAGCAAATAAAAAGACGTTTATTGATGTTGTGCCTACAGATGATATGCAAGCCTTGGCTTGAATAGATACGGGTCTGTAGCTCAGGTGGTTAGAGCGCACGCCTGATAAGCGTGAGGTCGGAGGTTCAACTCTTCCCAGACCCACCATTTAAATTTGCAATAGTTTTGATATTGTGTAACTAAACGATGGTTTTACATAAGAATTCAGTAACCAGTGAATCAGTAGCAGCCGGTCATCCAGATAAAGTAGCAGACCAGATTTCAGATGCAATACTTGACGAATACCTTTTTAATGACTCTTCCTCTCGTACTGCAATAGAGACTTTAGTTACTAAAGATAATGTTATTATAGCTGGGGAAGTATTTGGGCCGAACATTGAAAATAGCAAGATTGAAAGTATTGTACGGAATACAATAAAAGATATTGGTTATGAGCATGATGGTTTCCACTGGGAAACAGTGAAAGTAAATATATTGCTACATGAACAATCAAATGACATTGCAATAGGTGTGGATCAAGGTGCTGGGGATCAG
The DNA here is from genome assembly GCF_048054155.1 of Wolbachia endosymbiont of Nasonia giraulti. Lineage (NCBI taxonomy): Bacteria > Pseudomonadati > Pseudomonadota > Alphaproteobacteria > Rickettsiales > Anaplasmataceae > Wolbachia > Wolbachia endosymbiont of Nasonia giraulti. The sequence continues at coordinate 16,622 of NZ_JAFEVH010000012.1, read as the reverse complement.
GGCATAATGTATGGCTATGCAACAATAGAGACAGAAAGCCTCATGCCGGCACCCATTTTTTATGCACACTCGATTCTGAGAAATATCATGAGTATGGTCAAAGAGGTAAAGCTTGGTCCGGATGCAAAATCGCAAATCACTTTGGCGTATGAGAATAACCTTCCAGTGCGTGCTGAAAGTATTGTTGTTTCAATACAGCATCTTGAGGATCTGAGTCAATCGAAAGTGAAGGAAATAATTTATCCTTACATAGCTTCATCTTTACCTGAAGGGTGGATGTGCCCTAAAGAAAATCTCTTAGTCAATCCAACAGGTAGATTTGTTATTGGTGGACCAGTTGGTGATTGTGGATTAACCGGACGAAAAATTATGGTTGATACTTATGGAGGCTATATTCCACACGGTGGAGGAGCGTTTTCTGGAAAAGATGCAACAAAAGTTGATAGATCCGCAGCTTATATGGCGAGATACCTTGCTAAAAATATTGTCTTTGCAGGTTTAGCTGAACGTTGTCTTGTGCAGCTTTCTTATGCAATTGGTGTCTCAAAACCTACTTCATTTTACATTGATACATTTGGCACGAATACAATAGATGAAGAGAGGATTAAAGGGTTTATTGAAGGTAACATAGATTTATCAACTAAAGGCATAATAAGACATTTATCACTTAATCGTCCTATATATAAACGTACAGCCTGCTATGGGCATTTTGGTAAAGAATCGGAAAGTGATGGTGGATTTTCTTGGGAAGGTGTGGACTTATCTACTGATTTTTGTAAAGAATTTAATATAGAAGAAGAAAAGAGAGAATGTCTTTAAACTATTAAACTCTTTTATTTCTAGCTTGATACTGATATAATAACTTATTATAAATTGTAAGTAACTTTTTAGTAACTATACTAGTTTGAATATTTATGAGGCTTACAAGATGTCCGACAAACCAAAAGAAGAATTTTATGATATTGCTATAAAAGAATCATCTGATCTTATTGAAGAAATAAAAGAACATCCTTTCAATGTTGAATTGATAAACAATACGCTAGATTATGAAAAGTTCAAAATTTATCTTCAGCAGGATTTTTTATATTTAGTGGACTGTACTCGTGCTTTATTGATTATTGCATCTAAAGTTGATGACATTGAAATAATGAGCAGTTTGGTTAATGTAGCAAGGGGAACATTTGAGGTTCGAAAGCAGTATACTGAATATTTTGAGACTTGTGATTTATCCGATAATCATAAAAAATCAGAATCTTGTTCTGCTTTCACTGACTTTTTTATGCGTGCTGCATATCATAATTCTGTTGCTGAAGTTTTAGCAGCGTCTTGTCCTTGTTTTAATATATACCAAATTATTATAAATCATATGGTAGGAGAGGTTATGCCTAAAAAAGTTGAAGATCACAGATATCAAGGGTGGATTGATATCTATAATAACACAGTAATGAATGCTACGATTAATCAAGTTACTGACGTTGCAAATAATCTATATGCAAAGGCTGGTGATTGTGAGAGGAAAAAGATGCGTGAGTTTTTTAAGAGAGGTCTAGAGCTAGAAATATTGTTTTGGGATGAGATATATTCTCTAGCATAGTCTGTAGTATTAACACTAAATTATATTCTAGTTTATCTGATGTTCAGTGGTATAATTAAGAGCTATTATGGGTCAAATCTTTTAAAGGATATTATTGAGCATCCTTTCAATGTTGAATTAGTGAATAATACTTTAAACATAGAAAACTTCAAATTTTATATACAACAAGATGCATTCTTTTTAGCTGATTATGTTCGTACTGTTTTAATGATTGCATCAAAAATGGAGAGTTGTAATAACATTGTTCCATTGATTGGGGTGGCTAAAGGAGGAATAGAGATTATGAGAGTGTTATACGACCACTACTTTACTGTATACTCCATAAATCGTGGAGAAAAGTCGCTTGAGTGTTTCAATTTTACTAACTTTCTTTTGTCTACTTCATATAGCGATGTTTATGAAGCTGTAACAGTTCTTTACTCTTGCCATTTCATATATAAAATTGTTGTTGATAATATGAGAAATAAAATTAAAAAAAATAATAGGTATAAGAATTGGTTTGATTTTTTTAGCAGTAGCTTGATGGAATCTGGATGTGTTGCTTTGGAAGATATTGTTGACGAGTATTGTAATAAAGTAAGGGAAAGTGAAAGAACCAGAATGCTCGAATTATTTAAAATAACTGCACAATTTGAGTTAGGCTTTTGGAATAGCGCATATAATTTTTCAAAATTTGATCAAGATTTTAAGAAATATTGACAATTTTAAGCTAATTTGTATGCTTGGTACGTATTTTTGAAGATGATATGAAAAGTAAAGAACATGATTTTCATTTAGTAGATCCAAGTCCCTGGCCAATTGCTATATCAGCAGCAATTCTTGTTCTTGCACTTGGATTAGTTGGTACACTCCATAAACAAATTTCTGGAATATTTGGTTTAGTTTTGGGAATCTCTGCGGTATCAGGGGTGCTGTTTTATTGGTGGAGAGATGTAATAAGAGAAGCAATTTATGATAAATGCCATACTGCCATTGTAAAACATGGACTCAAGCTTGCAATGTACTTATTTATCCTCTCGGAAGTTGTGTTTTTTATAGCGTTCTTTTGTTCATTCTTTAAAGCCTGGCTTGATCCGATTTTTTTGTTTGAAGCGTTTTCTCCTACAAAAAAAATTGAATGGCCCCCTGAAGGGATTTTACCACCTGATCCGTGGTCGTTACCATTTATGAATACACTAATATTATTACTTTCTGGTACAACAATTACCTCAGCACATCATTTTTTACTTGAAAATGATAAAAAAAACATGATTAAAATGTTATCTATAACTATATTGCTTGGAATTTTCTTTATAATAGTGCAAGCAATTGAGTATTATGAAGCAAGTTTTTCTCTACAAGAAGCAGGAGAGAAACTTATCTATACATCCAACTTTTACATGATTACTGGTTTTCATTGTATGCATGTTATAATAGGTATAATATTTTTGTCAGTGTGTTTGTTTAGAGCTCGAAGAGATCAAATTACACCTCAAGATCATTTATGCTTTGAATTTGCCTCTTGGTATTGGCACTTTGTTGATGTAGTCTGGATATTTTTATTTGTGTTTGTTTATTGGTTAAGCCTTTATTAAGTGATTAAAATAATAGGCCTAGATCCAGGGATGAGTAAGACTGGTTGGACTATTATCAGCCTGGAAGAAAAAAATAATATTAAATTTTTGGATGGTGGCACCATATCAACTGATAGTAAGTCGGGTATAGGTGAGCGTCTACATATAATTTTTGAAGAATTAAAGAAAGTAATTTCTTTATACTCTCCAGATGAAGCTGCTGTAGAAAAAATTTTTGTTAATAAAAATCCAAAATCTTCACTAACTTTGGGATATGCAAGAGCAATTGCAATTTTAATATTACAAATGACGGATTTACCCATGAATGAATATGATGCAAACTATATAAAAAAGAGCATTACCGGAAATGGTCATGCTGATAAGGATCAGATTATATTTATGGTGAAGCAAATAGTTAAAAACTTAAATATAAAATGTCATCATACTGCTGATGCTCTTGCTACAGCAATTTGTCATGCTTATACGAGAAGTTCTTGTTTTATTGAATAGTTTTACATGAATTCAGTTAAAAAAACTATTTGATGGTATTTATCTTATCTAACGTTCGTTGCAGAATAATACATGCAGCAATTTTATCATCTATTTTTTTTGATTTTGTGATTGATATTCCAGTAATTTTTAGTGCGTGAGTTGCAAGAGATGTTGATAGACTTTCGTCTTGTAGGTATATGTGTACTTTACATTTTTTTATTATTTTATTTGCAAACTGGATTATTGCTTTACACCATTCAGTCTCTTGGTCATCTATTTTGAATGGTAGTCCTATTACCATTGATCCAGCTTCATTTTCTTTAAGTACTCTATGTAGATAACCTAAATCTTTGCTCATATTTCTTCTATAATATATACTATGAGCTGTAGCTATAAGCTGTGTTTTATCACTAAATGCTACGCCTATTCGTTTTTCTCCCATATCAAGGCACATTATACGTTTATCTCTTGGAATAGACTTTAGAAATTCATCTGGATTTCTATATAGCATCTATTAGATTTCCTTTAAAACCAAGAATAAACAAATAAGTTGTAGTGTGATATAGAACTGTAAGAACGTTCTGTAAGGCAAGGTGTCATTCGAGTAGCTGACACTGGAATCCAGGCTATTTTATCATAGACGTTGTTTTTGACATATATTCCTAAAATCCCCTGCCAATTGTATGGTCTGCAAGCACTTTTATACCTGGATCCCAGTGCTCGACACTGGGATGACAAGAGGAGGAGTGTTTGGATGTTGGTGAGAATTACTTGAATGACGGGAAAGAGAATACTGGACGACAACTGAATTGCCTTGAAAACATAACTTTTGTACAATTGTATTTTTGTGACAGTAAGGTATGTACAGTCTACTGACATGATAGGCATTCATCATAATTAATATCTGTTTTTTGCTGCAGTATTTCGCTTTTTTTGAATATATCATGAGAAATCTTGTCAGCTCTCTGCATTGATTGTGACCTGCAGTAGTATAAGCTCTTTAATCCTTTTTTCCAAGCAAGCATATGTATTTTATGTAAGTAACGTTTATGCACATTGGCAGGTAAGAACAGATTTACTGATTGAGATTGACAAATATAAGAAGTTCTATCACTTGCATGTTCTATGATCCATTGTTGATCAAGTTCGTATGCTGTTTTAAATGTCAGTTTTTCATGCTTGCTAAGAAAATCTAAATGCTGAACAGAACCCTCATTTGTTGAAATTGAGGACCATGTTTCATCATTGTCTTGATTTTTTTCTGCTAGTAGTTTTTGCAAGAATTTATTTCGTACTACAAATGAACCTGTCAATGTCTTCTGTATAAATACGTTTGCTGCATATGGCTCTATTCCAGGGGAAGTGTTGCCTGCGATAATCGAAATTGAGGCAGTTGGAGCAATAGCGAGCTTATGTGTGAACCTTTCCATTAGATCGATTTCTTTAGCGTCAAGACATGGCCCTTTTTCTTCTGCTAATTTTTTAGAAACTACATCTGCTTGCTCGCGCAAATGCTTAAATACTTTTTTATTCCATTGTTGGGCTGTTACTGATTCAAAAGGAACCATTTTACTTTGTAAAAATGAATGAAAACCCATCACGCCAAGACCGATACTACGCTCTCTTATTGCGGAATATTTTGCTCGCTGTATTTCATTTGGTGCTTGGTTTATGAAATCCTCTAATACATTATCAAGAAAACGCATTATATCTTCTATGAAAAGCTCATTATCTTTCCATTCTTCGTAGTATTCAAGATTTACGGATGATAAACAACATACAGCAGTGCGTGACTTGTTCAGGTGATCGTAACCTGTAGTTAAAGTTATTTCACTGCATAGGTTTGACATTTTGATATCTAAATTGAGCTTTTTGTAAGGTTCTGGTTTATTGTTATTTGTTGCATTAAGAAAGATAATATAAGGTTCTCCAGTTTCAATTCTTGCTGTTAATATTTTAATCCATATATCCCGTGCTTTTACTGTTGAAATAACTTTATTGTTATGAGGGCTTATTAAATTCCATTCTTGATCATCTTCAACAGCTTGCATAAACTTATCTGTTACTATTACAGCATGATGTATATTTAATGCTTTGCGATTTGGGTCACCACCAGTTGGCTTACGTAAATCTAGAAACTCTTCTATTTCTGGATGCCATACAGGAAGATAAACTGCTGAGCTTCCTCTTCTTAAGGATCCTTGGCTGATTGCAAGCGTCAGAGCATTTTGTACTACGATAAATGGCACAATTCCTGATGTTTTACCGCTACCTTTGACACTTTCACCAATTGAACGTAAATTTCCCCAATAACTACCTATTCCACCACCACGTGCAGCGAGCCAAACATTTTCATTCCATAAATCAACTATTCCCTGCAAGCTATCTTCAGTTTCGTTAAGAAAGCAGGAAATAGGCAATCCTCTCTTGGTACCACCATTACTAAGTATTGGAGTTGAAGGCATGAACCATAAATTGCTCATGTAATCATAAAGACGTTGTGCATGCTCTTTATTATCAGAGTAGTAATTGGCAATACGTATAAAGAGATCTTGATAACTTTCATTTTCTATTAAATACCTGTCCAATAGAACTGCTTTTCCAAAATCAGTTAATTTACTATCCTTTGCGTAGTTAATAGCAATGTAATTCATAAGGCTCCTTTTATGATAATATAGACATTTATTTGAGCGATTTCTCGATTAAGTTGTTAAATTTTTTTGTGGATACTGTAATGCAAACAAGATGCCATCAACTTGGCTGCCATATATTTTACAGTAACTCATTTGACTTATTTGCATATTTGTTTCTTTTGCAACATGCTGAATATAATCTTCTGAGTGACGAAAATAATCTCCCTTGTTTACAAAGTCAATACCTTTACTTTCCTTTCTTCTTACTAAACATACAATAACCCCTTTTTTGTTTGTCAATCCTTTTGCTAGTTCCAATTCTGCTAGAAAATCATGTAGATAGTGTAGCACTTCAGCAAAGATAATTACATCATACTTCTGGTTCTTCTGTTGTTTAAGAAACTCTTTCATTTCTGTATGTATTAACTCATCGTAAACAGGTTTACCTTTTATAAGGCATCCTCTTGCAATATTGAGCATTCTATTTGAGATGTCAACTCCTGTTATGCGACTTCTAATATTATTTATTTTTAGGAAGTGACCACATATTCCAGTACCGCAACCAAGGTCAAGTATATTCAGTTCAGAAGTGGAGTTGTGAAAGATTTTTTTGATTATCATATGTACTAGTTCATGTCCTCTGTACTGTTTGGCAATCAACCAATGTTCAACAAAATATTCACCTGTGTAATCAAAATATTGTTTTATGAGATTTTCAGGCAATTCTACGATATCTGATGTGTTTGTTATTTTTTTTAAGTAGTAAGAAGCTTCTTTGTGACTACTATCTAATTTTAGCGTCTTTGTTAAATAATTATAAGCTTTATTAGTATTTCCTACTGCAAAATGACATCTTCCAATATTATACCAGATTATAGGTAAATTGGGGTAGAATATGCTAATTAACCAAAATCTTAACTTTGCATCTGATATATTACCTTTATAGAAGTGATATAACCCGATTTCAATGTTGGTATTTAACAGGTTTTTAGATTTTTCAAGAAACACTACAATTTCTTTATGGAGAGTATTGTATTTATCCATAATGAAATTTTTTACTTTTTTAATATTTAATAAGCCAGTGAGCTTAGATATACAATTTAAAGCAAAGTTTTTTATAAAAGATAGATTACTTTTCATACATTAGAAATACTCCAAATGTTCATTTTCATTTTTAGGTAACTAATTTTAACACATTTTATCTTACAAAATATCTTTTTCATTAATTTTTCTGTACATATCAATTTGTCGAATATTTCTCAGATTGTACTGTTTAAGATTGCTGGTATATTGTTGTTGATAATAATAGGTAAATGTTTTGTGTAAAAAGGCGTTGACATATGATTTATCAGATTGTAACATACAAAAGATTAGTTTTTAGATGTTTGAAAAGTTTTATGGTAGAGATTATTTAATCTCAATTCAATTGTAAGTTAATATTTAACTCTGCATATTCTACATATAGTCAGATAAATAAATTATTAAGAGCACTTGATGGATGCCTTGGCGTTAAGAGGCGATGAAGGACGTGGCAGGCTGCGATAAGCTGTGGGAAATTGTCAACAAATTTTGATCCGCAGATTTCCGAATGGGGAAACCCAACTAGCTTAGCTAGTTATTATATACTAAGTATATAAAGCAAACTTGGTGAACTGAAATATCTAAGTAGCCAAAGGAAAAGAAATCAACCGAGATTCTGTTAGTAGTGACGAGCGAAAGCGGAAAAGGCTAGTGATTTAAAAATAAGAATTAGAATACTCTGGAAATGGTAACCATAGAAGGTGATAGTCCTGTATAAATGGAAAGTTTTTAAATCCTTGAGTAGAGCGGGGCACGTGAAATCCTGTTTGAATATGGGGGGACCATCCTCCAAGCCTAAATACTCCTTAACGACCGATAGTGAACAAGTACCGTGAGGGAAAGGTGAAAAGAACCCCGGGAGGGGAGTGAAATAGAACCTGAAATCAAGTGCTTACAAACAGTTGGAGCTCTATATCAATTTATTGATATTTAGAGTGACAGCGTACCTTTTGCATAATGGGTCAGCGAGTTAATCTATGAAGCAAGCTTAAGCCGTTAGGTGTAGGCGTAGCGAAAGCAAGTCTGAATAGGGCGTTTAGTTTTATGGATTAGACCCGAAACCAAGTGATCTAGTCATGACCAGATTGAAGGTATGGTAAAACATACTGAAGGATCGAACCAGTTAATGTTGCAACATTATTGGATGAGTTGTGATTAGGGGTGAAAGGCCAATCAAACTTGGAAATAGCTGGTTCTCCGCGAAATCTATTTAGGTAGAGCGTTGTATTTATGTTGTTGGGGGTAGAGCACTGGATAGACTAGGGGGATTCATCATCTTACCAAATCTAACCAAACTCCGAATACCAATAGTTAATTATACAGCAGACACACTATGGGTGCTAAGTCCGTGGTGGAAAGGGAAACAGCCCAGATCACTATCTAAGGTCCCAAAATTACAGCTAAGTGGGAAAGGAAGTAGAAAAACCATTACAGCTAGGAGGTTGGCTTGGAAGCGGCCATCCTTTAAAGAAAGCGTAACAGCTCACTTGTCTAAATAAGTTTTTCTGCGCCGAAAATGTACCGGGGCTAAAGCTGTATACCGAAGATGTGGGTGCTTATTGATTTCGATTAATAGGCGCGGTAGCGGAGCGTTCCGTAAGTCTGTGAAGGTGGTTTGTGAAAACTGCTGGAGATATCGGAAGTGAGAATGCTGACATAAGTAGCGTAAAAGAGTGTGAAAAACACTCTCACCAAAAATCTAAGGGTTCCTACGTTAAGTTAATCTGCGTAGGGTTAGTCGGTTCCTAAGGCGAGTCCGTAAAGGAGTAGTCGATGGCAATTAGGTTAATATTCCTAAACCTCTTAAGTGTGACGGGTTTTGTATTTGTATAGGTCTTATTGGATTGGTCTATGCTTAAAAGAAGCTCCAGGAAATAGCACTTATATTTATGGGGCCGTACCGTAAACCGACACTGGTGGATGAGTAGAGTATACTAAGGTGTTGAAAGAATGATGTTGAAGGAACTCGGCAAATTATACCTGTAACTTCGGAAGAAGGGTAACCTGCTTTTAGGCAACTATGAGTAGGTGGCACAAAATAGGGAGTAGCGACTGTTTACTAAAAACACAGGACTCTGCAAACACGTAAGTGGAAGTATAGGGTCTGACGCCTGCCCGGTGCTGGAAGGTTAATAGGAGGGGTGCAAGCTCTGAATTGAAGCCCCAGTAAACGGCGGCCGTAACACTGACGGTCCTAAGGTAGCGAAATTCCTTGTCGGGTAAGTTCCGACCCGCACGAATGGCGTAACGATTTCTCCACTGTCTCCAACATCACTTCAGCGAAATTGAATTCCCCGTGCAGATGCGGGGTACCCGCGGTTAGACGAAGAGACCCCGTGCACCTTTACTATAGCTTTACATTGCTATTAAAAGTGTGATGTGCAGGATAGGTGGGAGACTTTGAAGTTATGGCGCTAGCTATAATGGAGTCAACCTTGAGATACCACCCTTTACACTTTTGATATCTAACTATGTTTCATTATCTGGAACTAGGACATTGTATGGTGGGTAGTTTGACTGGGGCGGTCGCCTCCTAAAAAGTAACGGAGGCGTGCGAAGGTAGGCTAGAGCTGGTCGGAAATCAGCTTGATAGTATAATGGCATAAGCTTGCCTGACTGCGAGGTTGACAAACCAAGCAGAGACGAAAGTCGGTCATAGTGATCCGGTAATTCTGTATGGAAGGGTTATCGCTCAACGGATAAAAGGTACGCCGGGGATAACAGGCTGATGGTGTTCGAGAGTTCATATCGACGACACCGTTTGGCACCTCGATGTCGACTCATCACATCCTGGGGCTGGAGAAGGTCCCAAGGGTTCGGCTGTTCGCCGATTAAAGTGTTACGTGAGTTGGGTTTAGAACGTCGTGAGACAGTTCGGTTTCTATCTGCCGTGGGTGAAGGAAATTTGAGAAGATCTGACTCTAGTACGAGAGGACCGAGATGTATATACCTCTGGTGTACCAGCTGTTATGCCAATAGCATCGCTGGGTAGCTATGTATAGATGGGATAATTGCTGAAAGCATATAAGCAAGAAACCCTCTTCAAAAAAATTTCCCAATTAAGGCCGTGGGAGACTACCACGTTGATAGGCTAGGTGTAGAAGCATGGTAACATGTGAAGCTAACTGGTACTAATAGCCTGATTGATTTATTTGCTTTCTATATGTGCATATGCAGTGTTAAATATTAAATTAAAATTTGTTAAGTCAGAAATTTTTGTTGACTTGGTGGCTATAGCAAAAATGAACCACCCGATCTCATTTCGAACTCGGAAGTGAAACTTTTTAGCGCCGATGATACTTAAAAAGGGAAAGTAGGTCGTTGCCAAGTTTATAAAAATTTCTTTTTATTTATATCTGTTCAGTAGAGCGATGAAACAAGGTAAACATAGAGTAGCTGTGAGGTAATATAACTGATCTTTTAGAACTCTGTGAAAACTTTAAAATAAAAGTAGAAAATTTAAAAAGTAGAATTTCTCACCTATTTGCAAATGAGGAGGAGAGATAGCAACATTTAACAAATCATCAAACAATTGATCTTCCGAAAATCAAACTTTATATAGTTGAATATTAATTAAGTTGTTGGAGATGAGGAGAAAGAAGAAGTAGCAAACTACCAAGAAGCAGATACATTTGGTCCAAGAGTTAGGTGATAATTGTAGCACTCAGTGGATTCTATAAAAATTCAAAACGTAAGAATTATAAGTGATGTTTTTAATGTGAATTGAAAGCGTATCAAATAGTGAATATAGAGTTCCTTCAAAATGCAAAAAGGTGTATGAGCAAATCGAATAAGAAAACTGAGGTTTTGCGCATCAACGTGTTATAATAAAGGTAAACTTGGTTAGTGCTGAAGCAATACTGCAAGTTTTAAAGGGAAAGAAGATTTAAAAGACAGTGTATGTTGCAATCGTAATAGTCGCTGACAGGTACTTTGAAACATAGCTGGACTATTGAAGTTAAAATTCTGGGCTGTTACTTAAAAAACGATCCACTGAATTATTTGTACTAAAAAAAGCTTTATTAAAAAGTGAAATAGATGTTTTAACAGAAGTGTAAGAAAGTTGCAAAACGTATAAGGTATTACTTGAAGCTACCTATCTGAAGCAATTGGAGCTTCTCAAGTTGCGAAAAATATTTTAAAATCTGAAAGAATGATGTGAAATTTTTTAAGTAAACCAGAAAGTATTTCACTATCACGCTGAACAGCAAATTAGTCATTATATCGTTTACTGTAAAAGCTCATATTTTACGTAATCAGAGCTAGGAACTTGAAAGGATAATTTCATTATACTTAACATGAAAACAAAGAGAACTATACAATTCCCTGCCTATCATTTCTTGAACCACTTCCCTGAACGGGTACTTTTATCAAACTATTCTCTTATTGTAATGAGTTGCTTCTATATTAAAATTTAGCAACTTCCCTCTAGGATTATCTTTATTTTGTTCTAAGTATTGGCTTTGTTCAAATGCCATTTCCCATTGTGTACGATAGCTAGACTTTCTATATTCATAAAAACTCTCTTCAGCATTATTTGTATCGAGCTTTTTATCTTGTTTTTCTATACTCTCTACCATCAAGCACCCACATCTATTAATTTATTTTAAAAACTTTGCTCATCCTATCATAAAAAATATAGCTGTAAATACTTTAGTGAAAATTTCTTCTTATTTTATCTTTCTTTAAGCAAATATTGAGGTCTTTTTGTAAATTTTTATAGCCTGCTTGCATAATGTTTTTATGGGTTAGTATTATGTAATAGTATCCTACATTACTTATATTAGAAATGCTAACTTTAGCTAGCATTCGTAATTGCCTTTTTATTTTATTTCTTTTTGCTGCTTTTCCGACTTTTTTACTGATAGCCAGACCTACTCTAATAACATGAATATACTTTTCAGGTTCTCTTTCTTTTATAGCATATAGTGATATATATACCCCTCGATAAAAAAGACTGTCAGGTGCTAATCTGTTTTTAAAAGCAAAGGAAAACTCTTTTTTTTTATGCTTACTATGCGCATAATTTATTACACCCTAATGAACGACGCTTATTAAGAATTTTTCTTCCAGCTTTTGTTGACATACGTGAACGAAATCCATGTCTGTGCTTTCTTTTTAAATTTTTTGGTTGAAATGTTCTTTTCATTGTTTTTATATTAATATGACTATTTATTTTAAATTATTTTGTTCTATTGTCAAATAATGGTCAACTTCTATGGCATTCTTATTGAATAAAATTTGATATATGGAAAAATGAATTTAATTATAGGCATACCTGTTTTACTAATCCTTTTATTTTGTTTGAGTAGGTTTCAAGCAGTAAGTAAAGTTAAGTCTTATATATATTTGAGTTGTATGTGGATGTTAGCTTGTTTGTTAGCACTCTATGGTGGTTATTTTATAACTTCTATTTCTATAGCGTTACTTTTTTTTATGCTGATTTTTATCTTTAAAGATAAAAGAAATAAGATGGTAAAATTTTTGTTATTTATGGCTTTAACCATATCACTTTTTATCACTTTATTTATAATGCTATCTATTTTTATTCAGTCCATTTCTTTTTTTAACAAAGTAGCTATTTCAGAATTCTTATTTTGCTTAAAATGGAAGCATAATGTAGCTATTATCGGCGAAGGAGAGGTGGGATGTTTTGGTATAGCGCCACTTTTAGTGGGGACATTACTTATAACTATTGTAGCAATGTTAGTTGCGGTGCCGCTTGGTTTATTTTCTGCAATATATATTAGTGAGTATGCGAGTGAAAAAGTGCGTTATGTTATTAATACAGCCTTACAGGTTTTGTCTGCTATTCCTACTGTTGTATATGGATACTTCTCAGTTGTATTTTTGTCTTTTTTTATAAAGCAGGTAGCAAGTTTTTTTAATTTAAGTATACACTCAGAAAGTGCTTTGATTGCTGGTTTATCGATCGGGGTAATGATTCTTCCTTTTATTATTTCTTTGCTTGAAGATGCTATAAGATCTGTTCCAAAAAGTTTACGTTATGGTTTTATGGCGCTTGGCGCAACACCAGCGGAAACTATATGGCATATAACAATACCTTATGCAATGCCTACGATTTTAAGTGCAATTTTATTATCAATTTCAAGAGTGATAGGTGAAACAATGATTGTACTAATGGCTGTGGGAATCAATGCAAATTTGACCTTTAATCCTCTCAATTCAGTTACTACTATCACTGTACAAATTGCTACATTACTTACCGGAGATCAGGATTTCAATAGTGTGCAAACTCTTGCTGCTTATGCGCTTAGTTTGGTGCTGTTTGTTATTACTTGGCTATTGAATGCATTTGCACTATTTATAATGAAACGTAACTAGTAAGTGTTTTAATATTGCAAAATTTCTGTTAATAATATAAGATTTATTTTCTTTAGAAGTTCTTTTATAGAATTGTAGTGTTAGGTGATGAAAGAGATGAGTACAGGTAAAGTAGTTAAAATAACTCAAGCAGTTGTTGATTTAAAATTTGAAGGCGAGTTACCTAAGATATTTAATGCTTTAAAAAGCAAACTAAAATATAAGGGCAAGGAGCTAGTTTTAGAGGTTTCACAGCATATAGGTGACAATATAGTTCGTTGCATTGCTATGGATAGCACAGATGGTATGTCAAGAGGTGATGAGTTTGTTGATACAGGTGCACCAATATCAGTTCCGGTTGGACACTCAACTTTAGGAAGGATTTTTAATGTTGTAGGGGAGCTTATAGATGGGTGTGGTCCGCTAAAAGGAAAGTATGATTTAGAACCTATACATAGATCACCTCCAAGTTTTACTGAGCAGAAGATACAGGAAGAAGTTTTAGTTACAGGAATAAAGGTTATAGATCTTCTTGCTCCTTATCTTAAAGGAGGAAAAATTGGCTTATTTGGTGGAGCTGGTGTTGGTAAAACAGTTCTGATAATGGAGCTGATTAACAACATAGCAAAAGCTCATAAAGGATTTTCTGTGTTTGCTGGAGTAGGAGAGAGGACGCGTGAAGGTAATGATCTTTATAACGAGATGATTACTTCGAATGTAATAGATATAAATGAGCACGAAAAATCTCAAGCCGTTTTGGTTTATGGTCAAATGAATGAACCTCCTGGAGCAAGGTCTAGGGTTGCTTTAACAGCACTAACTATGGCGGAGTATTTTCGTGATCATGAAAATCAAGATGTTCTATTTTTTGTAGATAATATCTTCCGCTTTACTCAAGCTGGCTCTGAAATTTCTGCTTTGCTTGGAAGAATACCGTCGGCTGTTGGTTATCAGCCAACTCTTGCGACTGATATGGGCGCTATGCAAGAGAGAATAGCCTCAACTACTGCTGGTTCTATTACTTCTGTACAGGCTATATATGTTCCTGCAGACGATTTGACCGATCCAGCTCCAGCAACGACATTCTCTCATCTTGATGCAACCACAGTGTTGTCAAGGCAGATAGCTGAAATGGGTATATACCCTGCTGTTGATCCACTTGACTCAACTTCTCAGTCTTTATCTGCTGAAATCATTGGTGAAGAACATTATAATGTGGCTTCTGAGGTGAAACGTATATTGCAAACTTATAAGTCGCTGCAAGATATTATCGCAATACTTGGTATGGATGAACTATCTGATGAAGATAAAATTATTGTTGATAGAGCTCGTAAAATTCAGAAGTTTCTTTCTCAACCTTTTCATGTTGCGGAGGTATTTACTGGCATGTCTGGCAAATTTGTTTCACTTTCTGATACTATTTCTAGTTTTAAAGGAATTATTGAAGGTAAATATGATCATCTGCCAGAAGCTGCTTTTTATATGGTGGGAAGTATAAGTGAAGCAATAGAAAAGGCTGAATCAATAAAAGCTGAAGTTGGAGCCGGACATTAAAGATTATGAACACTTTTAAGGTGCAATTTTTTTCTCCTGATAATCGAATTTCATTCGATGAAGTAGTTTCTCTTTCAGTGAACGGGCTTAAAGGGGAATTGATGATTTTAGCCTACCATTCCCCTTATTTAATTTATTTATTGCCTAGTATAATTACTGTTCAAATGAGTAACCAGATAAAGGAGAAAGTTGTAATTGACAATGGTGTATTAGAGGTTGTAAATAATGATTGTAGCATTCTAACAAATCAAATTCAGGTTTTTGATCATTTGACTCATGATGAGGAATCATTAAAAAATAAGAGAGTTGGTATATATTTAAGTTATCTTGATGTCAAATCTCTTTAGGGGCTCTTTTTGTGTTCAAGAAATGAGTTTACTCTTGTCATTTCCACGTTTGTTGTTCAGGTAGTTGACACACAACTGTACGAACATTATGGTTCAGGGAAGATGTCATTCCAGTATCTTCTTTCTTGTTATCCCAGTGCGTGACACTGGGATCCAGATATAAAAAGTATTTGCAAATCATGCAGTAAACAATAGTTCTTAAGGACATATGTCAAAAACAATGTCCAAAAACTAGATCCCAGTGTCTAGGCACTGGCATGACATTATTTATTATGTGCCGTATTGCAATGTTCGTACAGCTATGTGTCACGTACTGGAATGACAAGAGTTGAATGACAGGAAAAAAAGCACTGATTTCACATGCATCTAAATAAGTATATTTATTTAACACTTCCTTGCTGACTTTGGCTACCCACCTTTGAGGGACTGCTGATTAAGTCTAGAAGTGAATTACAGTGATCGCTATGAAATGCGCTATCAAGGCTTAAAGACCTAGGTTTTTTTTCTGAATCATCAATTTCCTCTGTAAGCTGGTAAAACATTTTTGAATTATTATCAAAAACTTCCTTTTTATTAACAAGTACTTTATCAATTACTGGACTTAACAGTTCTACTTCGTTATTTAAGTATTGTACTTTATCGTTTAGCCCTTTTTTTTCTCTTATTAATCTTTCAATCTCATCTTCATATTCTTTAAACTTTAATTCCAGTGATGGACGGTACTTATTAACTATTTCTTCTTCTATCTCCTGCCGTAATTGCCCTCTTATTGTCTCGATCTGCTCATCTTTAAGCTCTAGCTCGTTCTTTAACGTTTCAAAATCCCACGTTAGCTGATCTGCCTCTTGTTCATCAGATTCCAAATGTGCGTTATGCTCATTTTCTAAATTTTGTATTTGAGATTTATAACTCGCTATACACTTATCCCTTGCACTTATCATGTGTTCTGCTTCCTCTATCTCTTCCTCTTTTTTTTCAAACTGGTTCAATTTACCTTGTATAGTATTTCCTAAAGTAAATGATAAAGGTATAATAAAGTATTTGA
>NZ_JAFEVH010000011.1:25268-39271 GCF_048054155.1 Wolbachia endosymbiont of Nasonia giraulti | reverse complement strand
GTTGAATTGAAAATGCGGTTTGACACACTTTTTTGAACGTTCCCCTTGGTATGGAAAATTATCTCCTATTGTTTATAGATAGCCTAGTATCATCGCTTATCTTACCCATACATCAAGGTTTTGTACTTTACACTATGTTATGCTTTAGGTCACATTACAATCCACTACTTATATTACTTTTTGGAGTATCGGGATCCAGTCTTGGTGGAATAGCTAACTGGTATTTAGGTAGAATAACAATTTTTATCAGAAGATCACATCACAAATTAGAGAATGAAGACAAAACACCAAAAATTGTAAGGCACCTACTGATTTGTGCAGTTGCATTGCTTTCGTGGGTACCAGCACTTGGAAGTGTGACTCAGATTTTATCCGGTTACTTCAAGTTAAACCTTTATATTCTTGTTCCCTTAATTATTTTATCTAACTTCCTCTGTTTGTTGTATCTAACGTTTACCATCTAACTAAACATCAATAAACAACTTTTCTTCTGGTCATATTGAGCTAAATTTCTTCTCCACACTACCTTTTAAAACGTTTTTATTAGTTTTTGTCATAATACGATCAAATACTCCTAATAACCTCTTAAATAAGCTTGGAGTGAGAGAAGAGATAGGATTAACAGATACGTTATTGTTTTTATCATCACCATTTGCTTTGTAGTCTATTGAAATAATCCCCCTACTCTTCCCACCAGTCAGAAGTTTTCCGATTATAGGGATTTTCAACAAAGATTTGTTAATTGAGTATGCCGGTATTACTTGTCCTTCAACCTGGAACTTATAATCCTTAGTATTGAGCGTACCACTAGTACTAATGCCCAGTTCCGCTCCTTCAAGCCAAGATTCTTCAATTTCAACAGTGCCATCTTTATATGAAAAAGGTACATTAAACTTATAAAAATGCACACCTTCGTTCTTTATAGCATTTACAATGCCAGGAAGTGAGGACATTGATAATAAAGTAGTAAGTAATGGAGCATCTTTGATATAGAAATTGCTGATAGATAACATACCATAATGTCCTCCATTTTCTCTCTTAGAAGATAGATAAAGGGAGAATTTGCCGTTTTTAACTGATTTACTAATCCCTAAAGAACGCAAAAGCATACCTGAATTATCCGCGTATATTTCAAGCCCTATTTCACTGTATTCTGCTAATATACTACTATTATCCTCTGAAAACTTTCCTGTAAATTGACTTCCACTGCAATCACCTTTAGCGCAAGTTACGTTCAGCTTGGCATCTTCTATGGTAATGCCTTCTTTCATAATTATATTGTCAACATTCATAGTAACTTCTATTTTGTCACTTAATCGATTACTATCTTTGCCAAGTAAACCTAACACATCACTTAAGTTGATTTTCTCACCGTGAATAGTTATGGCATCTTTCTCCTTACCTGATTCAATTTCTATACTAAAATTATTATCAGGTAATTTAAAATTGCTAGAATTTAAATATAGATTTCCATTTTCTACTCTTCCGCTAAATTTTATGTCTAGATCACTTCCTACAACGTCTAGTTTATCTATTAGTAACTTACCTGCTCCTTTTAGCCTTGTAGAAAATAAAACTTCATTGTGATCTTCAAAATGATTTTTCCATCCTAAGTAGCTTGAACGCAACTCAAGCTCTGATAAATCTATATTACCATTAACATATCCAGTCTTATCTTGATTTATCGCTGATTCTATATTTGCATTGATATAACCATCACCGAAATTAAGTATTTGAGCAGGTAAATCTCCAGTCAAACTCCAGGCAAAATTTTCATTTTTATTGCTACTTTTGAGGTCAAATAGCAGCTGTGTATTATTTACCATACCACTGCCATTTAAATCAATAAAATCTCTGCCGAAATCAAGCTTAATATCATACTTACCAAGACTTTCATTATATACGACCAAATTATCAATTTCAGAATAGAAATTTGCTGAGAAGTCCACTTTTTTACTATCACCATTTAGATTAAAAATACGAAAATTGAATATAGAATTTGCTATTCCACCTACTTTATCTCTTTCAAATTTTACCACATCATCCAGCTTAAATTTTATAGGCTCATATAACCCATAAGCATCACTTACAGCCTGACCATTAATGGTAAGAACAGAATCTTCTTTATTGAGAGAGTTCATTTCAATATGACCACTATTGATAGTAAAATTCTGAAACTTAGCTCTATTTACAATAATTTTGAGATTGTTATCCTTGAGAGTCAACTCACCGTTCAAGTTCTCTACTCGTTCAAAATCCTCATCAAATTGAACGCTGCCATTTTCTATATCAGCAACAATTACAATACCTGACAGATCATCATTTATTAAACTATCGATTTTACCGTTAAAACTTATGATTGTATTTATAATATTCCCATCAATATTATTACAATACCACTTTCTAAATTCATTGTTCACTAGACCATCTGGTACATAAGTACATAAATCTTTTGCAACAAGTTTACTAATATTAACTCTAAGCAAAGCATGATTTGTGCCAAAGTTCATTTTGCCAATCAAAGAAAGGTAAGTATCATTTAACTTAAAATGAAAGTTTTTTACGCTAATGATTTCATCACTATATGTCAAATTTACATTTACATTAGTCAAGGCTAAGTTTTTACCTGAGTGACTCTCTGTATTTAACACGTATATGTTTCCATCCATAACTTCATCCCTTCCATTAATTCTCATTGAGAAGTTCCCTTTGAACCCTATTTCTTTGTCCAAATTGTAACTTTTAACTAGTGTGGAAAACTCGTTAAATAGCCCCAACTTTAGGTTATAAAATGTTCCATACAAATTTAACAAATTATTGCGATTTTTTATCATAATAGATAAATCATCTAGAATCCCCTTTTTATCTTTTGTATGAACACGAATATCCAAAACATTAAAATTTTCCTCCTTTCCTAAATATACTTTATCAATGAAGAATTCACCTTCCATATTTTTATTGATAGCAATGTTAGTAATTTCAATCCTTGAGTCTGCATTTAAGTAGAAAAAAATTTTTCTTATTGTCTTCAGCAGATTTTTTGTACTACTCATCTTATCTGTCATTACAGATGTTGTTATTCCTCTGGTCTCTTCCTTCTTGATATATATGTGTACATTACCAGCTAAAACCTGAGAGAACTTTTTGGAACTTAACTTAAAGTGTACGAAAAGCTCAGGAACTTCTATGGTAAAGTCAGGATTTGTTATTTTTAAATCTGTAATGACTAGCTTGCCATCTTTCTGCCAAATAACCGAGGTACTCTCCATGCTGACATCCGAATTGGTAAATATCTTTGATATTTTTTTCTTTATATAAAAATTAATATAACTAATATTGATTTCTAAAGGACCTTCCCCTTTAAAAGGGATAAAGAAGCAGAATATAAATAATAAAATTATAGAAAATGATAGAGCTATTTTTTTAAGCATCGATTATTGCTTTTCTTGCTAAGCTGTCGGCTTCTTCATTGTATTTATCACCATTATGCGCTTTCACCCACTTCCAGTTAATCTCATGTTGCAAAGCAACATCGTCTAATTCTTTCCATAATTCTATATTTTTTACTGACTTCTTATTACTTGTCTTCCAGCCGTTCATTTTCCACTTACTTATCCATTCTGTTATACCGCATTTAACATAGAGGCTATCCGTACACAAACTGATATTACAAGGAAATTTTAATACCTTCAGTCCATTGATCACTGCTGTTAACTCCATTTTATTATTTGTAGTATTTTCTTCTCTACCACAGATGTTCTTTCTATGATTTTGAAATAATATGATTGCTGCCCACCCTCCTAAACCAGGGTTACCAAGGCATGCTCCATCTGTATATATTGTCACTTCCTTTTTATTCATCTTTAACTGTAATGAATTAATAAAGTATATAACTGCTTCTATAAAATCACAAATTTTATAGATATATAGGCAATTTAAGCCCCACCTTTAAATTTTATTATGGAAACAAAGAAAAGTGCTACAACTAGCATTATTAGAAGAGAAAGTAAAAGATAGTTTTTGTGTTCTTTCATAATCAAAACAAGTCAATAGAACAAAAAATAATACTAGCAAACAGAGAAAATAGATAGGAGATCGAATAAGAAAACAGCTTTCTCTGCGAGCTATGACTCTTAAGCCTTATAACTGATATGGCAAACCAAATAAAAACGCAACCTTCAATAATTGCCATACTCAGGTAAAATAGAGCCTTTTTCAAAAATAGTGCTGGGAGTAAGCTAGTTAACACCAATAATACACTATAAATTAATATACGTTTTCTTGTCTTTTCCGGTCCATGGATAATATTAAACATTGGAATTGATGCTTTTACATAATCCTTAGAACTATTTAGAGATAGAGCCCAAAAATGTGGTGGTGTCCACATAAAAATTATTAAAAATAGAATAAAACTTTCCCAACTTACAGAGTCAGTTACAACCGCCCAGCCAATCATTGGAGGAAAAGCACCTGCTGCACCACCGATAACGATATTCTGCGGAGTACGCCTTTTTAGCCAAATTGTATATACGAAAACGTAAAATAATATGCTAACTGCAAGTAAAGCAGCAGAAATATAATTTACTGCTATTGCCATGATAAATACTGACAATATTCCAAGAGTTATACCAAACTCAAGCGCGCTTTCTGCAAAAACTCTACCCGAAGGTATAGGACGACTTTTTGTCCTCTCCATAACCAAGTCTATATCTCTGTCATACCACATATTTATTGCACCTGCAGATCCTGAACCAAGAGCAATGCACATAAGAGATATTAGTGCAAGGAAAGGATGAATGCTACCTGGTGCAGCAACCATTCCAGCAACTGCAGTAAATACTACAAGATACATTATCCTTGGCTTTAGCAAATGCCAAAAATCTAATATTGTCGATTCAACGTTTAACAAAGCACTTATGTACACTTTATTTTACCACTGGTGGCTTTTCGAAAGTATGAAAAGGTGGTGGTGAAGATACCGTCCACTCTAAGGTATCACCCCCCCAAGGATTATCTCCAGTTTTTTTGCCCCACTTAAAGAGATGTATAACTATAAATACAAAAAACATAACTGAAACAAAGGACATATATGAGCCAATTGAGGATATATAATTCCAAGGGATAAACGCGTCGGGATAATCAGGTATACGCCTTGGCATACCTGCTAATCCCAGGAAATGCTGGGGTAAGAAAGTGACATTGGTGCTAATAAAAGTGAGCCAAAAGTGTATCTTTCCTAAACACTCGTTATATTGCTTACCTGACATTTTACCTATCCAATAATAAAAACCGGAGAAAGCTCCAAATAATGCAGCAAGCGACATGACATAGTGAAAGTGAGCAACGACATAATAGGTGTCGTGCAAGAGCTTATCTATTCCACCATGAGAAAGAATTATTCCCGTTATTCCACCGCCAACAAACATGAAAATAAAACCCAACGCAAATAGCATAGGGGTTTTAAACTCAATTGCTCCGCCCCACATAGTTGCAATCCAGCTAAAGACTTTTACACCAGTTATAACACCGATAAAAATTGTGGTAGTGCTAAAAAATGCAGCAGCGTCAGCACTAAGCCCAACAGTGAACATATGGTGAGCCCAAACCATAAAGCCAAATACTGCTATACCTATCATTGCATAAACCATTCCTATGTAACCAAATACAGGTCTGTGAGAAAAAGTTGATACAACCTGACTTATGATGCCAAATGCAGGAAAAATAATTACGTAAACCTCCGGATGACCAAAAAACCAAAATAAATGTTGAAATAACACAGGGTCACCACCACCGGCAGGATCAAAAAAGGAAGTACCAATATTGCGATCAGTAAGAAGCATAGTTATAGCACCGGCAAGCACTGGTAAGGCAACAATCAACATAAATGCTGTTAACAAGACAGACCAAACAAACAGTGGCATCTTAGTTAATGACATTCCTTTTGCGCGCATGTTAAATATAGTAACTATAAAGTTGATCGCCCCAACAATTGACGACATACCAGCAACATGAAGTGCAAGTATAGCAAGGTCAACTCCTGCACTTGGATGGGATATTACCTGTGATAAAGGTGGATATAAAGTCCAACCTGTACCTGGACCTTCACCAATAAACACTGAGAGAATGAGCAAAATAAAAGATGACACTAATAACCAAAAACTTAAATTATTCATACGAGGAAATGCCATATCTGGTGCACCAATCATGAGAGGTACAAACCAGTTACCAAATCCTCCCATGAGGGCTGGCATTATCATAAAAAACACCATTATCAACGCATGCCCTGTAACCATTACGTTATATAATTGATAATTATTGTTAAGTATATTAATGTGCATTAGCTGAGTGCGAATAATCACCGATAATAATCCACCAATAATTCCAGCTAATATGGAAAAAATAATGTACAGTGTCCCTATGTCTTTATGATTAGTGGAAAACAACCAACGCTTTATGCCCTTTGGTACATCACTCATATCTATACTCCAAATTTAACTCACTAATTTTCTATTTTCGATCCACTTATTAAAATCTTCTTTGCTTACTGCTTCAACAACAATTGGCATAAATCCATGGCCTTGACCACACAATTCGTAGCACTGCCCGTAATAAACACCTGGCTTTTTGACATTAAACCACGCCTCATTCAGCCTTCCTGGTATCGCATCAATTTTTACACCAAAAGCCGGCACTCCCCAACTGTGTATCACATCTCCTGCTGTAACTTGTAAACGAACGTTAGTATTAACGGGTAAAATGATGTTGTTATCAACAGAGAATAGCTTCAAATCCCCTTCAATAAAGTCATCTTTTCCCTTGATATAACTATCAAATGACACACCTTGATATTCTGGATATTGGTAGCTCCAATACCATTGATGGCCAATAACTTTTAGTGTTATGTCAGCTTTCGGTATTTCTTCCTGTAGCTTCAGTAATTTAGCGTTTTCAAAGGCTAATATTCCAACAATGATAGTTGGTATAACAAACCAAATAATTTCTAAAGGAACACTATGGGTAGTTTTACTTATGTTTGTTACTTTGCTTTTACGAAAGCGAAACGCTATATAAGCAAGCAGCGCCCACACAAAAAGCATTATTGTAACCATCACAAGCATCACAAACGAATGTGACCTAACTACAGCCTCCATTACTTCAGTTGCAGGAGCAGGAAATCCAAATTGCCAGGAAGTAGGAGCATAGGCAACAGATATATTTGAGTAAAATATTATCAATAGTGCAAATAACTTCACCATATTTTTTGCTGTAAAACTAACTATATAATAGTATATATAAACTTACTATGCAAACAGAGATTATAGGATATACACAAGTGTTTTGCTAAATATTGAATCAAAAGTAAATGATGATTAATGTTTTTTTAGCATTTAATAAATATAATAATACGATACTAACTTGAGGAAAAAGCATTTACATGAATCTATTTTAAGTTAAAATATTATAATATTTTAAGTTAAGTATTTACTTTAAGGAAATTCTATAATAAGTTTAATAGTGTCTGTTATTGCTAATAACCCTCTAGCCTCACACCTAAAAGCAGTAACAGACACTATTAAACTTTAGGTAAGTTTGTCTATTTATAATTCATTAAGGTAAAAATCTTACTAATTCCTTTAATTCTATTATACAGCTGAGTTTACTAATTAACCTTTAATGTTTACGTTAGCATTTGCATCTTAAATCAAAGATTTACATATTATAGAAAATAATTATAAAATAATACACTACTTGTGTGTAAATTTTTTTGCATATCAAACTCTGTAAACAAATTTTTTAGAAAAGCCAAATAAATTATCTCTCTATGAAAGATCTATCGAATGTTGCAATTATAGGTGTAAACAAGAACGATAAAAGAGTGCGGGATTGAGTAACTATATATACCTCTACTGGCATACCAGGATATAGGTATACGTTTTTAAATTGAGCAAGTTCTGATTTTGGTATCACCACTCGCACTGAATAATAACGCCCCATCCTTGGATCATCAAGAGCATCAGGGGAAATATGGTTTACTATACCGTTAATTAAACTTAAGCGACGTGCACTATAAGCGCTCAGCCTTACTTTAACTTTCAGCCCTTCTAGTCCGTCGATAGAGACTATATTGCTATCTTTCTTTTTTGCTGACAGTATCTCTTCTATGTTTCTGGTTAGAACTTTAGCATCTATTATTAGATCATCATCTGATGGTACTATACTCATAATTGGAACTCCAGATTGTATAACACCACCTTCAGTGTGGTATCTTATATCTGTAACTATACCATCTTGAGGTGATTTAATTATTGTACGTGCTAACGAATCTTCAGCAACCATCAGCCTCTCTTTTAAGTCTGCAATAGATGTATTAACTTCCTTAAGCTCAGCATTTGCTCTTTCTTGAGCATCATTCTTCACATTTATAATCTCTAACTCATTTTCTCCAGTCTTTTGCTGTACTTGAGATATTGCAGAACGGTAATGCCCAACTCTACCCTCAATGTCAGCAAACTGTTTTTCTAAAGCTAAAATGTGAGGTTTGCTTATATGGCCACTATCAAGTAATTGTCTTTTTGTTTCTAACTCCTCAGTTATCAAGTCATATTGCTTATGGGCTGCATTTAGTTGAAAATTTAGCCCTGCTAATTCATCATTTAACTGCTTTATACGTTGTTGCAGTATGTCAGTTTTTCCTAATATACTCTTTCTCTGAGAGTTGAACAACTTTACCTGATTCTTTATCGCTTTATTTACAAGTTCATCGTTAGATAATCTTTTAACCTCATCAGAAAATTCTAGCGTATCTAAGTCTCCCCTAATTGCAATAAGTCTTGCTTCAGTTGCCAAAAACGATAAGAGTTTTTCTTTAATTATACTCAAATTTGCCTTTTCGTTAACATCACTTAATAAAACTAAAGGCTCATCTTTCTTAACTGCTTGACCTTCTTTTACTAAAATTTTGCTTATTATTCCCCCACCCAAGTGTTGCACTATTTTTCTATTTGAAGATACAATAACTTCTCCACTTGCATGCACTGCTCCGTCAATTGGAGCTATAGCTGACCAAATACCACCTATTCCAAAAAAGATGAATATCACCACTAAACCAAAAAATAGTGGTCCCCATGTGACTTTTAGGACTTCATTTACGTTATTACTCTCACGTTTAAAAATAAAATTTATCATCGCATCAATCCATGCGAACGTCTTATCCAAAAATTGATATTTCTTCTTTCTATTTCCTGCCCTTTGCATATCTATATCATCACTACCAATCAGGCCTGTCAAAGAAAGTCCAGCACTAAGCTTTTTTAACTTACTCATTATAATACTACTGCGAATTCTTGTTAACCAGGATAACACACAAAAACAAAGAATCTATACCTTAAGTACTTTACTTAGACTATGGAACATCAGAATAAACTATTTAGTAACAATTCTTATACTCCATTCAATGGTTCAGCATTAGGCTAGAAAATCAAAAAGGTTTTACAATAACCATAATAACTATAATTATTATTAACACTGTTACTGCTTCGTTTAAAACACGAAAATAAACGTGAGTTTTCTTATTCAAGCCCACTGCAAAATTTTTCCTATGTTTTGCAAGTAGGACATAAATAGCAAACATTAAGAATAATGCTAGCGCTTTTACATGAAACCACCCTTCGCGATATGCTTCCCTAATAATCATTAGCATAATTCCAAAACTAAGGGAGAAAAGCATTGCAGGGTTTATGATATATCTAAGGAGTCTCTTCTCCATTATTTGAAGTAAGCTGTCATTTTCTGACCCTGGTTTTACAGATGCATGGTAAACATAAAGCCTTGGCAAATAGAGCATACCTGCCACCCACATAATTACAGAGATAACGTGAAAAGCTTCAAGCCAGTGATAGTAGTCCATATAGATAGTATTATAAAATGTTAAAAATTTCTGGTATGATCTCAATTTAATAAAAGAAAGTCAATATGAAAGCAGAAAATTTCACTAAAGAACAGGTGATTGGATTCTACAGAAAAATGCTTCTCATACGCAGATTTGAGGAAAAAGCAGGACAATTATACGGAATGGGATTAATAGGCGGATTCTGTCACTTATCAATAGGGCAAGAAGCAGTTGCAGTTGGGACTCAAGCTGCATCAAAATCTGGTGATGCTTTTATCACAAGCTATAGAGACCATGGCTTAATGCTTGCATGTAATTCTGATCCGAATGTTGTGATGGCAGAACTAAACGGCAAAGAAACAGGGTGTTCAAAAGGTAAAGGTGGCTCCATGCACATATTTGATGTTGAAAAAAATTTCTTTGGTGGACATGGAATAGTAGGTGCACAAGTCCCAATTGGTACAGGAATAGCATTTGCTAATAAATACAAGAAAAAAGATAACGTTGTATTCACATATTTTGGTGACGGTGCTGCAAATCAAGGACAAGTATATGAATCATTTAATATGGCATCTTTGTGGAAGTTACCTGTGGTTTATATCATAGAAAATAACGAATACGCAATGGGAACTTCTGTGCAAAGATCAACTTTAGTAACTGAACTATATAAAAGAGGAGAGAGTTTTGGTATTCCTGGAAAACAAGTTGATGGAATGGATTTTTTCTCTGTCTATGAGATAACAAGTGAAATAGCTGAGCACGTACGTGGGGGAAAAGGACCTCTCTTGCTTGAAATGAAGACATATAGATATCGTGGCCATTCGATGTCAGATCCTGCTACTTATCGCTCAAAAGAAGAAGTTGAAGATATGAAGCAAAATCATGATCCTATAAGCACCTTAAAGCAGTATATAACAGACAATAAAATCGCTTCTGATGAAGAATGCAAAGCTATTGATAAGGAAATACGAGATTTAGTAAAAAAGTCAGAAGATTTTGCTAAAAATAGTAAAGAGCCAGGCGTTGATGAACTATATACTGATGTTTATAAATTTGTTAGCTAATCAGTTGCCATCAAAATTATGTTTTGGCCTACTATAGATATTTTTTGGCAGCACTTAACTTTATTATATAACAGCCTAGTCAATAGAAACTGTAGTAACTCTTATATTATTGATATACACCGCTCTTGGATCATAGGTTAAAATGAGTTTTATTTGACTTTTTGTGCTAGTTTGCAGAATATAAAGTTATTAATTGAATAAAATACATGACAAAAGAAAACTGGGAGACAGTAATTGGACTTGAGGTACACGCTCAGGTTTCTTCTAAGACAAAGCTATTTTCTAGTTCACTAACGGAATTTGGCACTGAGCACAATACTCAAGTTTCTCTAGTTGATGCAGCAATGCCAGGTACACTACCAGTATTAAATTATAGCTGCATAGAGCAAGCAATATGCACCGGACTTGCAATTTCTGCAGAAATTAATAAATGCTCTTACTTTGACCGGAAAAATTATTTTTATCCCGATTTACCACAAGGTTATCAAATAACCCAGTTCTTTGAGCCAATAGTTAAAAATGGCAAAGTTTTTATCAATAATAATGAAAAAGAAATAAGAATCGCGAGAATTCACTTAGAGCAAGATGCAGGAAAGAGTATTCATGAAGAAAGCAAAACTTACATAGATTTAAATCGTGCAGGTGTTGCTTTAATGGAAATTGTTTCAGAGCCAGATCTTCGTTCATCTGCAGAAGCTGCAGAATTCATGAAAAAATTGAGGCAGATTTTGCGTTACATCGGTTCATGTGATGGTGATATGGAAAAGGGGTCACTTCGCTGTGATGCAAATGTTTCTGTTCGCCCAAAGGGCAGTAGCACATTTGGCACTCGTTGTGAAATAAAAAACTTAAATTCAATACGTTATATTGTACAAGCTATAGATTATGAAGCACAAAGGCAGATCAAAATTTTGGAAAGCGGAGGAGAAATAAGTCAAGATACCTTATTGTTTGATGTCACTTTAGGAAAAACAAAAGTGATGAGAAGCAAAGAAGATTCAAGTGACTATAGATATTTCCCTGAACCTGATTTGCTACCTGTTGAAATAAGCCAAGACAAAATTGATTCTATTAAATCATCTTTACCCGAGTTGCCAGATCAAAAAAAACTTCGATACATAGCGGAATTAGGTATCAATGAATATGATGCAGACGTTATCACTTCTGATAAAGAAATTGCCGATTATTTTGAAAAATTAGCAAAAAAGCATGATTCAAAGATTGCAGTTACCTGGTTAACCGTCGAGCTTTTCGGTCGTTTAAATAAAATAAATATTGATATTGTTAGCTCTCCAATTAAAGCAGATGCTTTATCCGAGCTCCTTGACTTTATCGTTGATGGAACGATCTCTGCTAAGCTCGGCAAGCAAGTTTTTGATATTATGTTTGAAACTGGCAAACCGGCATCTCTCATCATAGAAGAGCAGGACCTAAAACAAATAACCGATAGAGGTCAAATAGCAGAAGTTATCGACACAATCATCAATAGCAACCAAGATAAAGTTCAAGAATACAAAAGCGGTAAAACAAAACTATACGGATTCTTTGTCGGCGAAGTCATGAAACTTACCAAGGGAAAAGCCAGCCCTGATGTCGTAAACTTGGTTTTGAGTGAAAGATTAGGGTAAAAACAGGGGTAATGTATCTAGAAGATGATTCTACTTGGGGTTTCAAACGCATTTACCATGGTATTGCCTTTCAAGAGTTATTGATCGTAATATCTCTAATGCATGAGATGGATATAACATCTCTCATGTCTAAGATGGGTAAAGAATGTTCTTTCTCCATAGACACAGAGTTAGAGTCAGCTCAAGGTTTTGATGACATTGTTGTTTGGCATGAGCAAAATAAAGATATAGTACATAAGTTTATACAAGTTAAGCACAACCAAAATGGAACTAAAAAAATCAGTGTAAGTAGCTTATTAACAAAAAGTGGTAAGTTTAGTATTTTAAAACTTTTCCTTGCCTATTTAAAAATCAAAAATAGTGCAAAGTTTAGTGATGGAATAAAGCATTTTCTTTTTGCTACGAATATGGATCTTGATTCACCATATTCAATACAACACGAAGTAAGAAACCTAAGAGCAATGTTAAGTGGAGAAAATAAAGGAAAAGAACTTTCATTTGTAAGGATAGACACAAAAGATGAGTTTCTGGATATAGGTGATAGTGCAAGATATAGAATTAGTGATTCAGGTGGTAGTGTTGCTCAATACTTGAAACAAAATATGGATTTTATAAAGCGTGAGATAGGCAAGGAAGTCAGCAATAAAGAGATAGAGGACTTTTTAAATGAACTGGTGTTCGTCGTTAACTTACCCCATGAAGCTCAGCTAAGAAAATTATTGCTAGGTAAGTTGAGTAGTAGGTTGAACAAAAAGTTCGACTATATTGGTGACAATCAAATCTTTTGTAATAATCTTCTAAAAAAAATATCAGACTGGGTAAAAGATATAAAAGCGCGTCCTCTTTCGTACAAAGAAGGAGAAGAACTTTTTCGAGAAGTTGAGCTGTGGGCTAGTATTTTAGGTAAGATAGAACAAGGAGTAAAAGAAAAGAATGAAAGAATTGATAAAGTAATAGAACAACAACATAAGGATAGTAAAACACTACATAAAATATATGTGGCTGTAACGACACAGGATAACAAGCGGGTAGGGAAACCTATTCAGTTTAATATAAAACATCCGGTTGAAATGTTTGTTGGAAGAAAAAATGAATTGCAAGAAATATATGATAGGCTGCATAAAAGCACTGACAAACCAATGGCAATATCGCGGATTGTTGTTATTGGCGGTCCTGAAGGAGTAGGGGAGAGTGAGTTAGCCAGAAAATATGCTTGTGAATATAAAGAGCATTATGATGGTAATCTTGTATGGGTAAATGCAGGAACACAAAAGGATCTTGAAGAATCGTTTAAAGGATTAGCTAAGGAGTTAAATAGAAGGTTACCTGAAGGTTCGAAAATTTTTATTACAGATGAAGATACTGAACAAGAAAAGGGAATCAGAGGGAACGTTCAAAAAAGTGTGTCAAACCGAAAAAAAA
>NZ_JAFEVH010000011.1:0-24868 GCF_048054155.1 Wolbachia endosymbiont of Nasonia giraulti | reverse complement strand
ACAAAATTGTGAAAGCTCGTACTTTTTTCAGCTATATTTTCGAACATCGCCTGTGCAGCTGCAGGATCATTGCTATCAAAATGCTTTTTACAATTTTCGTTAATCAATAATACACATTTTAGATAGTTATAAACGTAATCAAAAAATCCAAAGTTACTTGGTTTCTGCACTCCGTTCAAAAATTCAAAAGAGTAGCCACCTGCATTATCTAGATAATATCTATCTAATATCTTTACATATATTTTCCATCCTTTTTCTAACCCCACCTTATTACAATTTCTGTCCTGTAATGTGGTGTTATTTCTGTCTAAAGTAAAAAGCCCACTTCCATCTTCCGCTACGGAATTGTAACCTAGATGTACAGTAGGAGACTCAGGGTTACGCATGGATTTTAAATTTTCGTTAGGACTAGAATCGCTAGGCCTTTTAAATAAAAGATAAGCACCATGGCCGTTAGTAAACCAACATGGAGCACCACGTGATACTGTATTTGCGCTATCATCTTCATTAATGCACTTGCAATTTACAGTGCAACTTGCATTAGGCTTACTTGAAAATTTTTGTATGCTAGGTTTATAATCATTACAAACCAAGTGAAAGTCAGGCAGACTGTTGTCACCTTCCCCTCTTTCAAATTTGGTTGCATATTTTAACTGCTCCAAACTTTCCAAACTATAACTACTTTGAGATTCCTTCTTATTACTATTGCTCCAAGATGTCCATGCACCATTTACTCGTACTACTAAACTATCTCCATTGGTTTCAAGGCCGGTATCCTTCCACTTCACTACTTGATTAGGGTGAAAACCATAATTGATTTCTCCGGTTTCAGGATCAATAGGTTCTCCACTTTCACCTTCTGGAAAAAACGCATCATGACCGATTGGAAAATGAGCACCAATTGCAATGGGTTCAGGACCAAAATAATCAGCAGATATACATCTTGGAAAAGGCATATCATTCTTACTACAACCTGTAACCAGCACACAGATTACCAAAATTAATAACCTAAACCAACATTTGCCTAAGCGTGATTGCATACCTAAACTTTTTCCAATACAGAATAAATTTCTAAAACCTTACTTCAAATATCTTTTTAATTAGTTACTCCATATATCTCATCAATCTTCCTTGACTTGTCCTTTTGTTTTATCAGAATCCTTTTGCTTATCTGGCTGGCTTAGTGTTTCAGATTTGCTCATTTCTCTGCCAGTACTCGCTTTCCCATCTGCTTGCTTTGGTGTATCAGGCAATTTAGCTTCAATTTTGCTACGATCTTTACTCATTCCCTGCTTGATGTTATGTATCATATTTTGGGTTCTATCATCAAGGCCAACAGTTGACAGCATAGCTTGTGATGCGCTCCTAGAAATATGACTAACACTTTGGGCAACTCCATAACCAGAGCTGAACAACGCCTGCGCCATAGTTTCTGATATAGAAACAAAAGCTTCCATTGCACTAGCAATGATGAGATATATAAATGCCTGGATTAGATCTATAGGTAATGCTGCAAAGTGCCCACCAGCCCTCTCTCCAGTACTGAGCGCAACATCAACACTAGTACCAGGACTATACCCAAGAGGTAATATTGATTTCATAAGACACAGATCATACGATAAAAAATTTACACTAATTAAGCATTGATAGCATGCAGAAAAATTTGTGAGGTTATATAGAACTGAATACATTAACTGGTTTAAAAGAGACAAGGATGAAAATAAAATGACTGGTTGCAATGAAACATGAGCCAGCGTTTTTATCCAATTATCAAATAATGTTTTAGTTTGTTGAAATAGAATAAATACGATAAATAAAGGTGCCAACGACAATAAAAATGCTACTAAAACAGTAGATATTACATACTTAAACGTAGCACTAATAATGCATCTTAAAAACACAAAAGTGGCATAAAGTATTGCCAAAAATGCAATAAAGCCAAAAGGTCCTGATAGCACTAAAGACAAAAATTTCAGCCATGTTTCTCCTGTAAATAATACTCCCGCTGTTAAATCTAAGAATGCAAATTTTTTACCTCCTTCTCCTATATAGCCAGAAAAACTATCAACTAAATAAATGCTACCATCAACAAAAAGCCCAGACAAAGTTGTACCAAAGAATTCCCAACTTCTATCACTAAAAGCAAAAGCTATAAATGCTATTTTGAATATTCTTATAATAAAATCGAATTTACTTAATTGTATTGTTCCAAGCATATAGCCAACAACAGTAAATATAACGTATAGAATAAGCAAAGCTCTTACTCCTTGTAGAAGGCCTCTTGCATATCCTTTGTATAAATCTTCAACACTACCTACAATTCCTGTTTCGCATTTTTTTCCTGCTGTCTCAGTACATGAGGAGCATTTTTCTCTTGCTGTTGTATCACATGAGGGGCATTCTCTTCCTGTTGCAATACAAAAGATATTTCTTATAGTTGATGAAATAAAATCGTTTATTTTTCTTTTTAAAAATAAATTTACTGTGTATTTGTTATCTTCATAATATTTGCCTTCTTTGTCCGTAATATCATCTTTCTCTACATTGTGCACATTAATACCAAAATATACCTTCTTAGATTCTTTATCCCCCAAATGACTTCCATCTATTATGTAATATTTTATGCTATCTTCTTTAACTTTAATTAAATCTCTTACTCTTTTAAAATTATTAGTGTCAGCAGGTCTATTTTTAGGCAGCTCATCACCTAGATACACATACAACTTTCTGCCGTCAGTGAATTTGCACGATCTAGTCACTTCAACATGATATCCACCTCTATGAAGTTGGTAGTTGCCATTACTTGCTATAGCAAGCATCACACTACTACCAGGTGTTATACCTTTTATTTTATAATCATGATTTAATCTCAGAGAGTAATCTTCAAATTTATAATTAATCTGTGAACATACATTATCTCCTTTCGCACCTTTCTCATTTGGAAAACATTGAATACCTTTAGCAGTATCCTGATCATCAAAATCGCCAATTTTTGCAACAAGAGCTTCGGCCCAAGAAATATCTCCTCTGTCCTCTTTGAAGTTTAATTTAGAATTTGATATTAAATTAATGTCAATCTGCTTAGAATCCCTCTTATTTTCTTCAATCTTTTTTAGTTCATCCTCAATACCTTTAAGGTGAGAATACATGTCACATGTATTTCCTTTATCATACTTCTCATACCTGACAGAAGAAACACAATTTCGTTTTCCTTCTGCACCTATCCCAAAACTCCATATACCCTCTTTATTGTAACATACGTTCTGATAGTAACAATTAAGTTCATAAGAACTGTACTTGTTCAGCTCATTAAAATCACACCTTTTCCCATTACATAATTCATTCAGTCCTATTTTAGTTCGTCGTAAATCTAACAATGCACCATTTATCCATGAATTTTGAATATAATCCTTATTAAAATGTACCTTATTATCATATGGAGTGTAGCCATTGCCAACTAGCACTCTTCTTTTATTCATTTCTTCTTTATTCAGCGGCGGAAATTCTACTACAGTTCTTTTACCACTTTCTCCACAAAAGAACTTTCCTCCGTTTAGCATGTCTCTTATTGTAGCTCTGTCTTTTTCATCCCCTTTTTCAGTTCTATAGCAATTATCATCAAAACTGATACCTTTTCCTTGTGGATTGTCATAATCAATCGTTATCTCTCTGGGAACTAAGCTAAAGCTTAACTTATCACCAGGATTTGCTTTAATTCCAGTATCTACATAACGTCTATTGCTATAGAATTCATTATTTCCAAAGCCTATGTCCCCACATATTTCTCGTTCATCAAGACTAGCATTATCAGTTAACTTATTACTGTAATTTGGTATTAAATCATTAGCACAAAATACAGCGGGCACAAGTACTCTCTTTGGATTTTTCCCTTCTTTAAGAGGACAAAGATTTACTGACCCACCAAGAGTAAATTTGATTTTCTCATCCTTGCTAATTACTTGACCAGAATCAACCCAATGAATTTTAACTCCTTCGCCAGCTTCACGAACTGGAACATCTATACTGACACTAGTATTTCTGCTCTGCAACCCAGGTTCAACACAATCCATTGTGCAGCCAGTAATTACAAGACATAGTATCAATAATAATGATTTTCTGCTCATCATTGATTTCCTGTGTTTGTCGGTATTTTAGGTGCTGATCTCTGAGCTGATTGTGGTATTTGAGGTCTTCGACTTGGTGTACCAGATTGCTGACCTGCTCTTCTTTGGATACTTTGTTCATCTAAACCTACTGTTCCCATTAAGCTTTGCTGATATTGCCTTCCTGGTTCGCTTGCTACATAAACACCAAACAACGAATCAGATATTGTTGAAGATGCCTCAACTAAAGCTTTCATAGCATGTCCCAAAATCACAAAAGCCATCATAGCTGTGATGTTAGGTGCATGTTTGGAAGCATAACAATAAATAATACAAGGATTAAAAATCTTTAAGTTAAGATTAAGTATACATGTAGGACAGACCTCAAAATTAAAGACCGAATACACAATATAATCCATAACCTGGCTTATTAATGATATAAAAATTAAAAGCACTACCGGATGAATTGCAAATCTTGCTAAATTTTTGACCCAATTGTGAAACATCTGTCTAGTATATCCAAATAGAAGGCAAATAATAAAAAGAGGCGCCAAGGAAAGCAATAATGCAACTATTGCTATAGATGTGATAAAAGAAAATAAGGCGTTAAACATCGATAAGCTCACTGTTATCAAACCCCAAATCACCAAGCAAAACGATACAATACCCAAAGGACCGGAGAATATAAGAGATACTATTAGTAACACTGAGTGTGCTGATAAAAACCTATTGAGCGGCAAATCAAGAAATTCAAAAACATTTGATGTTGTACCTCTGAAATTTGCTATTTCTATTAACTGTTTTGGAGCATTAACAAAAATAGAAAATGCATTGTTATAAAAAAAACCCCAACTGTTATCGTTCAGCAATTGGGTAATAACTCCTATCTTTACACATATAATTAAAAATTCATATATAGAAGCATGAGACAATCCAAAAAAGTAATAAAGGGTGTATAAAACTATATATAATACTAATAACGACACTATTGTAGATCTGATGGTATTTGTTCTATTTGATGCTACAAAACTTTGATAAAGAGACTTCACAGGGCTAGTATCAGAGTGAATCGCGTTAGTGTCTTTGTAGCTAGAACCGAAAAATGCAGTTTTTACTTTTTCATCAAAAAAATTATATATCGCACTAAAAGTTCTTACAGGTGGCTCTTTAGTTGTAAGGTTAATGCTAAACTGACCCTCATTTTTCTTATAATCACAGCCATGATCTCTTATTCCGTAATATATAGTGCCACTCTTGTCCTTTAGCTTTTCTTTTAAGCCTTCCATATATTGAGTATTATAAACTTTGCTAATGTCTACAGGTATATCTCCCTGAGTTTCATCGGGCTCACGCTCAGGAAATTTGTCAGAAACGCTTATATATAAGCTTTTTTCTAAATTAGGGATTCTTGTTACTCTTATGTTGAAACCACCCTTGCCCTTACCATCACCTAAACTAAAAGTTAACTCTGGTTTTGGATGGTTACGATCTATCTTATGATCACAGTTAATACATATACCGCCTCCTGGAATGTGTTCAAATTCCTCATTATCCATGTGAACACGTAATAGTGTAATGTCAGTTTTTACCCGTTTTTCCTTTAATACGTTATCAATAATTTCAGCAATAACAGATTCACCTCTAGAATTTAAAGTATTGAATATCTCACCTTCTATACTATTGTATTCAATATATACGCAACCTTTTTCTCCGCTGCCGAAAGAAAATTTACATATACGTCCACAGAGTAAATTTAAAATGCGCGTATCTATCTTACTTGCACTGCTCTCTGAAAGCTTGCTACAGTCTACATTTTCCCCTTGCTGTTTTATAGAGTCGATGACATTTCTAATTTCCTCTCTTTCACTTTGATCTAATTCTGAAGACCAGTACTCTTTTCCATTTAACCATTGTGCATTGCCTATTTCATATTTATTAGGACATATTGTGTACTTGTATTCTCCATTTTGCCATATTGCCTGACATTCATTTTGATTTAAAACATGTGCAAAATACTCCGTCTCTCCTTCACCG
Organism: Wolbachia endosymbiont of Nasonia giraulti; assembly: GCF_048054155.1. Lineage (NCBI taxonomy): Bacteria > Pseudomonadati > Pseudomonadota > Alphaproteobacteria > Rickettsiales > Anaplasmataceae > Wolbachia > Wolbachia endosymbiont of Nasonia giraulti. The sequence goes on along the minus strand of NZ_JAFEVH010000011.1, from coordinate 18,731 downwards.
CAATTTTCGTCAATTTTTTTGTAGGTGACCATGCCATTATTGTTTTTACACATTTTACTTCCAACAACACTAAAGCTTATCGCATCGCCAGCTTTAAGCGCAAACGGTAATGTAACGTTTCTTACTCCAGGTTCAATTGCAAAATCTTTATATTGCGAACAAAAATTAACCTTATTAGGTACTATATTAATCTCTGTTACTTTTATTTTATCCGAAATATAGACTCCAGAATCAACCCATTTCTGCTCTGTTGACACTATATCCAATTTCTCACGCAAGCCTGATGAATCTTCTGGCTTAATACACCCGCACCCAGATAATAAAAAGAGTATCTCAAAACTTATGCATAGCTTAACCAAATTTTGGTTGCTCAAATGTTCAAACATCTGTTACTCACCTGCGCTCACTCTCCACCTGATTTTATAGATTCACTAGAGGAAGATCCCGATCCCTTATTATCATCTCCACCTCCTCCAATAGCCCCTCTTGCCTTATTTACAGCCGCAGCAGCAACTTGACCAGCACCTCCAGCAGCAGCTTTGGCAGCAGATAAAGCTTTATTCACCATTTGTGCAGGAGTGCTACCTGAACCAAGTGCTGCTCTGTGATTACCAGCAAGCTCAGCAGCCATGCCGGGAAGAACGTTTAAAAAGTGGTAAAAGAGGAATAATACTAAACACAATTTTAATAATTCTCCGATTAGAGAGCTGCCAAACTCCATGTATGTAAAGTCGAATAGACCAAGTATGCTGCTCTTTTTAAAGCTATAATTTTGCATCATACATGCGAGAGTAGTTTCATTTTTATCACATTCCCTATCTTTCAACTTAAACCACTGTTTTTTCTTACTATATGAGATTTCTGCTTGTTTCTTTTCATATGACTTGTCTGGTTGTTCATTTTTATATGACTCGTCCAGTTTAAAATTTAAATTTTTAAAATAGATTTTATCACATGCTATGAACATAAAGGATAAAAACGCAAAAAGGATAACTGGGTATAAACTGTAGGTAATTAACTCTTTTAGCCAACCATCAAAATATCCCTTAGTATGTTGAAACAAAACCATAGGAATGAATAAAGGCGATAAGATGATAATTACACTAAGCGCAACTAAAGATAAGATAAATACATAGCACATCCACAAAATAACCATCATCATCAAAATGGCCATAAATATACAGACAAGAGCTACTAAGATCTGTCCACCAGCGAAAATAATACCAATCACCGAACCTGCAACTAACAAGACAGGAGCAGCGCCAAGCAAAACCGCTAACGTTGCAACACCTCCAGTACCAATTTTGCCACCAATTCCATCTAAAGGGGCACCTAAATAAAATAAAATTCTGCAATCAAGCCTATCCCAAGGTGCAAGATAACTGTAGGATACCCTCTTTCCTGCGCGATCGTATTCATAATCTGTACCTGACTCATAATTACATATATTTTTACTTTCAGATGACGCTTTAAGCACTATCTCTGACAAACCATTTGAAAGCTTTGTTAATTCCCCGTAATAATGAGACATAGTGCTACCTGTCGTAAAGTAAATCACTAAAGCGAATTTAATGATCAACATGTACATTTCTTGCGGACTACGCACTCCACCAGACATAACTTTTATAGAGAACAGTATTAAAGCTAAAACTAGAACAGCAGTTACAGTATTTTTCAACCTTCCTTGTGCTACAGACAAAAAACTACCCTTAGCATGTCCATTTTTGTCTGTAAGTAAGTTACCACTTGAATCAATACCTGCCACTAAATTATCTAACGACTCCTTAATACATTGCACTATCATAGAAGTTATGGGAATAGGAGATAATGACTTACTTCCCGCTTGATTGTAGCAAGCTTCAGAGACATACGAGCTAAAACAGCTTTTATTGTCATAACCTACAAAAATTTTTCCTTCTTTTTCTTTTTTCCTGATAAGAGTTTTATAATCGTCATCCCTGTTGATAAAACTCCTTTCTTCACCACCTGTACCATCTTTATTTTTGAATAATATCACAGATTGTTCACACATAGGAGCAATCGGATCAGGTGGTAATTCCGTGCATCCTATATCAATTCCTTGCGGCCAAGCAGTTCCAGCTGCCCTAACTTCAGCCAATTCCACACATAACCTACCCATTTTTCTCAGTGCCCTGAACGTTGATCCATATATGTCTTCGCTCTGTCCAGCTTTAAGCACTTTACATTCTAGATCGCCATCAACCTTCGGAGACCATGACCCACTTTCATATCCAGTATCTTTCTCTCTGATATCAAAGTCTATGTATCCATCTTCCCCTCTGAAATTAAAGTCATTCGTCTTGAAAAGGTTGCCAAATGTTAAAGGATTGCGATGACATACTTCTATGTATTCACTATATTGCACACCATTTTTTGGCCAGTAGTAGTGTTCCCTATCAACATTCACAACATCCCAATCAGTAAAGTTTAAAATATCTTTCTCTGTTTGTTTTCCATCTTTTCCTGATCTTTTCTGTAATGCAGAAAAATATTCATCTTCTGTTCGATAATTTTTATCTGTGTCACCACTATAACCTGTGTCTTTTAGTTTAAAATTTTTATATCTCCCATCATTATCGTATGCAACTGGATGCCTAACAAAACTATGCTGACAAACAATAAGTCCCCCCACTGCCTTCCAGACTCCAACAATTGCAGCTATCATTCCAACGATAACAAGAGCAGTAAATAAACCAGCAGAAGAGACAATCAAAACAATACCAGTAAATATTGCACCAATAGCAATTGCTATCCCAGCAACTGCTGCAGCTGTTTCAAACGCCTTACAGTCAGGATTAGAAGCACGACTAAAGCTGCCAGTAGAATTAAATCTGCTAACAAATTCCGTTTTGTCAGTACCACTTACTGTATCTGCAAACACTGGATATGAGAGCAAAAAATCTATATTTAACAAAAATATTGCAACTAACAGTAATGACAGTTTAGTTTTAAACATTTTTCACCTTTTGATAAAACACAGGCAACCACATCTTTGGATCATCTCCGACTTCTTTCAGTATATCATGTAACAATAGGACACTTTCTGCACGTCCAGATAACACGTTGACCACATCATCCAAATCTTTCAGATCTATTCTAGCTACTACAGCATTAACTCCCTGCTTTACTAAAAAGAATCTAGTACTTGGATCTGTGTGTTTGATCAGTATGTACTCACGTTCAGTTAACATAAAAACATCTCGATAGACACTAGTAGCTTTCAGATTTGGCAAAAAAATTTGTGTTGCTGTCTGCTGTACAAGTGTATCACTAATAGCACTTTTACTTGCATCTTCAACACTCTGAGTAGCAAAAACCACAAAAGCATTTAACTTTCTCAGCACTTTCAACCAGTCTTTTATCTTAGGTGCAAAAACTGGATTATCTATTAACGCCCATGCTTCATCAAGAACAATAATAGATGGAGTGCCATCAAGTGATATACTAATCCTATGAAACAAATAAATCAAGACCGGCCCAAGAGCAACAGGATCTTTTAGCAAGCTAGCCATTTCAAAGCCAAACACTCTTGCTTTTGAAAAATCTAGCAAATCTTCTTTATTGTCAAATATTGCAGCATGAGAGCCATCATCATGCCACATAGATATTGCTCCAGCTAGAGTATCAGGGCCTGCAAGTCCTAAAAATGGTACAAGATTTCTCAAAAATCTGTCTTCTTTTTTTAATTTAAAATTTCCCTCAATTGCATCATTAATTCTAGCAATATCTTCTGAAGTGAATTTATCGTTGTACACTAAAATTAAAGATTTTATCCATTCCATCAAAAATGTTTTATTATCAGGAGTATCGTCAAGTTGCAGAGGATTAAAATTTGTCTTAGTTCTTGGTTCTATTATAGTATAGATACCACCAAGTGCTCTTAAAAAAATTTCTGCACCGCGATCTTTATCAAAAAAGAATATTCTTGGAGAAAATTTCATTGCTTGAGCACATAAAAAATTCATTAAAACAGTTTTGCCAGCACCTGTTGGCCCAATTATCATAGTATGTCCAACATCCCTTATATGAAAGTTGAAGAAAAATGGAGTGCCAGATGTTGTATCAAAAACTGTAACAGCATCTCCCCAGTGGTTATTGAATTTTTTACCAGTAGGATAATTATGTTGAGATGCAAAACCGGCCAAATTAAGACTACTTATTGTACCTTTTCTTACTATATAATCAAAATTACCAGGAATTTGCGCCCAAAATGCTGGTTCTAGATTAACCCTCTCACGAACAGGATAAACACCACAATTAGAAAGCTCCGATTCAACCAATGATAAAGCATTGTCCAATGATTTAGGGCTTTTTTCTATACATAAGATAGTTAAATGGTGTTCACCAAACGCAATTTTACCACTCATTGCATCATCAAGCGCATGAGAAATTTCTGCTATTTGAGAAATAGCTTTATCTGCAGATTGTATCATACGATTTTGCTGTATCTGCATTTTCGCAATTGCCATTTGCCTATTTGTAAATTGAAAAGACTGCGTGATAATAAATTCATAAGGAAGTTGTAAAAAAGAATCAAGCATTCCTGCAGAAGTATTATTTCCATATTCTTTGATACTAACTATTCCAGCATATTTACTTTCATTATGAGTCACAACCTGTATCATCTTATGGCCAAAAAATAACCTATGAACTGGTAAGTATCTTGATATTTCAGTTTTTAGTGGAAAAAGCGTATTTGTAACAAAGCCACAATTTACAATTCTAGACAGAAACTCCATCATTTCACAAAACAGTCCGTTTGGAGTTTCTTTTACTCCAAGGACTTTAGGCGAATAATTCCTAAGGCTTGTTACTACACGATTTGTCGTTTCCTCTAAATCTTCATAGGTATCACGCATATCACTTTCCCAAGCATGTTTTGAAGTTACATGCCCAAATTTTTTCAGTAGATGTGATAAAAATTCTGCTCCCTTTGTATCTGCCCTACGAATAATCGTAATGTATAAATCATTAATAAAAGATTGCCTAGTTGCGTGTTTTTCTCTCCATTTTAGATTTACATGGTTAGCAAAAAAATTTGGTAAACTCTGGTTTGCAAATTCATCAGAAAAGATATTCTTCTTACGCCTGATGGTATGAAAGTACAAACTAAATGCTGGAGATGAAATGCTTCTTAGCATCTGATTTCTGATATTATTTTGTATCACCAAGTCTTCATCATCGGCCGTTTCAAACGCAAAGCCATTTAATTTTATGAATTTAACTAACCAATTCTGCTTTGTTATCAAGGTTGTACTATTCCAATAGCAAGAATAAGGTATAAATTCAGCAGCGTGAACCTCTCTACTTAGAATAGATTTATTCTTTGATTGAATAGCTCTAAATCTCAACATTGCATAACATCAAGTAATGTCATAAGAATTGGCTCCATGATAAAACCGATTTAAACATTTGGAGCATTTTCCCAACTTTACCATAAATAACTCAATAAACAACGGTTCCTTTGCAGAAGCTATATAGCCAAGTCCATGTATACCTGGTAACATCAGGAGAATTACTCTAAGATCATTTGTATTAATGAAAATTAGCATGCAAATTAGAACGTTTAATATTGCAAACATATAACTCACACCAAAGAGCATTGCAGGTCTTGTAAGACCTTTAAATAATTGATTCGTTTGTATGCTGCCAGTAGACATATCTTTAACCTTCTAATAAGAGCTCTAACACTAATACTACATCATTAATTAAAAATCTATTGAAATGAATAGCACTTTAGGTAAGATAATTAATTTAAATTCAATGATTATAAGCTGGCCATTTCAAGAAGCAGAAAAAATACTACAAGAATTCCCTAATAAAAAAGAGATAATATTTGAGACTGGTTATGGTCCCTCGGGTTTACCACATATTGGTACTTTTGGGGAAGTTTTTCGTACCACAGTTATTGCAAACGCTCTAAAAAAAATAGCTCCTAGTATAAAAACCAAAATCATTGCAGTTTCCGACGATATGGATGGTTTGCGAAAAATACCAGATAATGTACCAAATCAGGAAATGCTAAGAGAGAATCTGAACAAGCCATTAACCATGATACCTGACCCATTTGGCACTCATGAGAGTTATGGTCATCACATGAATTCGTTGTTGTGTAAATTTCTTGATTTGTTTGGATTTGAATACGAATTTAGGAGTGCAACAGAGTGTTATAAATCTGGCGTTTACGATGAAAAACTTTTACTCCTGCTGAAAAATTATGATAAAGTGATGGAAGTAATGCTTCCATCATTTCGGGAAGAAAGGCAGCAGACTTACAGTCCATTCTTGCCGATATGCCCAAAAACTTCCCAAGTTTTACAAGTTCCAGTAATTGAAACAAATACAGATAAAGGAACAATCACGTATGAAGACCGAAACGGGAAAAAAATAGAAGTTCCAGTGACAAAAGGAAAATGTAAACTGCAATGGAAACCTGATTGGGGGATGAGGTGGGCTGCATTCGGAGTTAATTACGAAGCTCATGGAAAGGATTTGACTCCATCTGCTGTGCTTTCAAGTCAAATATGTAAAATACTTGGAGAAAAGCCACCGCTTTTGTTTTGCTATGAGTTATTTCTTGATAAAGAAGGAAAGAAGATATCAAAATCAAAAGGAAATGGTATTTCAATTGAGGAGTGGCTAACTTATGCACCCACAGAGAGTTTAGCGTTATACATCTTTCAGAGTCCTAAAAAAGCTAAACGTTTATATTTTGATGTGATACCAAAATCAACTGATGAATATTTGGAGTTTGTTAAGCGTTATAATGAAAGTAAAGAAAAGGATGTAAACAGTCCTGTATGGCACATCCATCAAGGTAAAGTTCCAAACGTAGAAACTTCAGGCATAAATTTTTCGTTACTTTTAAACCTGGCAGCAGCTTGTAATGCTGAAAATAAAGAGATTCTTTGGGGTTTTATATCAACTTATGCACCAAACGTTACACCAGAAAGCAACAAAATGCTAGATAGGCTTTCGGATTTTGCAGTTAGGTATTATCACGACTTTATCAAGCCAACAAAAGCGTATAAAGCTTCAAACGAAAAAGAGAAAGAAGCGTTACTAGATTTAAAGAACAACCTACATTCCCTGCCTATTACAGCCACTACTGAAGAGATTCAATCTCAGGTTTTCTCCATCGGAAAAAAACATAATTACAATAACTTACGCGATTGGTTTCAGTTTTTGTATGAAACATTACTTGGACAAAAAACCGGTCCTAGAATGGGATCTTTTATCAAGCTTTATGGGATAGATAATACAATCTCTCTTATAGAAAGTGCTATTGAACGTACACTTTAGAGTTTACCTTCTTTCATTTGAGCCCTATAGTTTTACTACTTGACAAACTTTCCCACTTTTCTTATCACACCAATAAGAGTATTTATCCTTGTTTTTGGGCTCAACGACAAAATTCAGTAAAAAACTCAGATATTTATTGGCAAATTACACAAAAATTATAGCGGCTTTTTTTATTTTTTCTACATTCAGCCAAAACGCGCTTTAAATAAGCGTTAGCACATTATTACAACGCCAATTTACATTATTATAGGGTCAAAACTCGCTATACGGGGATTCTTTTGTCTTTTTTTTATTCAGTAAATTTCTTAATATTTATAACTAAAGTAATTTTAGAGAGCCAGCGCGTGACCAACCTGGTCAGTTTTCTGGATCCCAGTACTGGGATGACAAGAAGAGAGCTGACTTGAATGACACCAAATGGACACTGGGACAGAGGCTACTTTAATAATATTTCACCATGTCATTCCAGCACTTGATGCTGGAATCCAGAAGTTTTTTTGAGCACAAAAGTTATGCTAAGTTTTTCTTGGTAAGAAACCAGTGTCAGCTACTTGAATGAAACTATTTTGGGAACGTTCAAAAAAGTGTGTCAAACCGCATTTTCAATTCAACTCAATTTTTAACCTACCAGGAAAAAAGATATCAAGTTGAGACATAGTTAAAGCCCAATTAGGCAAAGCAGTAATCCACTTTTGCTCTACCTTTTTTATAGCACAATATACCTGTTTGTACAAGGCATTTGTACTGGTAAATGAACCTTTAGTTTTAGTAAATTTCCTGATTTGTCTATGCAACCCCTCAATTGGATTGGTGGTGTAAATCATCTTCCTAACTGGCCCAGAATACTTAAAATAACTAGATAAATTTTCCCAATTGTTTTGCCACGATTTTGTAACTAAGGGATATTTTTCACTCCATTTTTCTTCCAGCTCAAGCAAATAATTCTCAGCGATTTCTTTACTTGAAGCACGATATATTTTTTTTAAATCATTCATGAAAACTTTTACATCTTTGCTAGATACATATTTCAGTGAATTCCTTATCTGATGCACTATACATAGCTGTACTTCTGCTTTAGGAAATACACTATTTATAGCTGTAGGAAAGCTTTTTAGTCCATCAATGCAGGCAATTAGAATATCTTCTACTCCTCTTTCTTTGAGGTCATTTAGAACTCCCAACCAGAAGTTAGCTCCCTCACTTTCAGCCAAATAAAAACCTAATACTTCTTTTCTGCCATTTTGATTTATGCCCAATATATTATACATGCATTTACTTATACAATGTCCGTCCTCCTTGACCTTAAAGAACATGCCATCCATAAACACTATTGGATACACTGATTGCAGTGGGCGGCTGCGCCATTCATTGATTACTGGAAGCAGTTTATCAGTAATACTAGATATCTCTGCTGCTGATATTTTGTGGTCATATATTTCCTCAACGTGTGAAGCTATGTCTCTGTATCCCATGCCACTGGCGTATGTACTTAAGACCTTTGCTTCAAGTTCTGGATGTAGGCTTGTTTGCCTTTTTTTGACTATTTGCGGTTCAAAGCTTCCCTCCCTATCTCTTGGTGTTAGCAGCTCAAATGAGCCTGCACTCGTGCGTAAAGTTTTTGCGTTTCTCCCATTTCTTCGGTTATTTTCTTCACTTTCAGCTGACATGTGGCTTTCTATTTCACCTTCCAGACTTGCCTCTAGTAACCTTTTTATAAACGGTGTTAATGCTCCATCTCTTCCTGTCAATGGTCTTCCTTCTCGTATAGATGACAGGATATTTGTTTCTAATTCTTTATAATCTACCAAACCAGTAGTTCTATTTGCTTGACTCATATCAAACCTCCATTTTTTATATCAATTTATTACTTTTTTTTCGGTTTGACACACTTTTTTGAACGTTCCCACTATTTTGGATGAAAATCAGTGTCAGCTACTTGAAAAGGAAGAAGGGACTTCTTCCTTCTACTTAACTACACTGTTACACTTGACTGTGAAGAAACTTCTGATTGTACAGCAACTCCATTTAGCTTCCTGACCAGGACTTGACTTTGCTTTTGCAATAGCGTCCTTTAACTCATCACAAGGCTTATACACTTCATACGTAATACCACCAGCAACAAGTCCCATTACTACAGCAGCAGCCACAGCTATCCCAGCCATAGCACCTACTGATAATGACACACCAAAAAAATATGCATAAGTAACTACTATAGCAGCTATACAAGATGCAATAATAAATATATGAGCACCCAAGACTATTCCTCTCATAATCGCATCTTCAGTAACCATTTCTGCTAGATTTTTGTTATCACGATTACCTAATAAAGGATCAGCACCTTTTTCTAATAGAGCTCTTACTATCTTTTTATGATGTCCCCGAGCAGCAACGTACAAAGGAGTGTCTCCATATTTATTTGGAAGATCAATACTAGGCTTCTTAGCTAATAGAGCCTCTACTATCTTCATTTTGCCTTTCTCAGCAGCAAGACATAAAGGAGTGCTTTCACTTTTATCTTGCAAATCAACATTTATTCTGTCTACTGCTAATAGAGCTTTTACTATATTTTCGTTACCTTTTTTAATAGCCAAATGTAAAGGAGTGCTTTCACTTTTATCTCGCAAATTAACATCAGCCCCCTTATTTAATAGAGCTTCTACTATTTTTTCGTTACCTTCTTTAATAGCCAAATGTAAAGGAGTTTCTTGAGATTGATTTTGCAAATTAACATCTATACCTTGTGCTGCTAATAGAGCTTTTACCACATTTTCTTGATTATCTAGAAATGCTACATGTAATAATGTTAATTCTTTTTTGTTATAATAATCATTATAACTAAATTCATAATTTATATCAAAATTTTCCTTCTCCCATTCTTGATAAGTAGATAGGTCTCTTTCTCCTATTTCCTCTTTTGTTTTTTCAACTATGTTATTACCATTCAAATCACTTCCACGATTTACTATACTTAATATCTGTTTCAACAATGCTAAATACATATCAAACTCTCCTATAAAAATAATAATATACTTTAATTATTATATACTTAAGTAATAAAGTCAAGAATTTAATTAATTATCATAAATATTTAAACAAGAAAAAGGGGCTTTTGTGCTAGAGTTATTAATCTTCAGTTTAATAGGATAAGATTCGTCAACGTTTCTGTAAGTACCTGCTATACAGAATAGTTGCCACCAAAAAAGCCTAAACTTACTAAATACATTTCTGTAGATTCAGATCTACTTGATTTTGGTTTGAAGTATCTTACTGTTTTGAACATTTTTTTTAGCTCATTGCAGAAATCTTTATCAGACTCTCCTTGAAAAATTTTTACTACAAATTTGCCATCATGATTCAAAAAATGCTTTGCAAAATTGAGTGCTGCTTCGCATAAAAGCATAATTCTGATATGATCTAACGATTTTAAACCGCAAGATTCTGGTGCCATATCAGATAAAATTACATCAAATTTGTGATCCTTGAATTTTTCTCTTAAAATTTCAAGTTCGCTGATAATATCACACTGTATACACTCTACTCCACTAATTGCGTTTATTGGTTTTATGTCAACAGCAATCACACTCGCTCCTTTCTTAGATGCAACTTGTGACCATCCACCAGGAAAAGCGCCAAGATCAATAATTTTTTGCCCTTGTTGGAGTAGTTTAAATTTATCGTCTATTTCTATTAACTTATATGCCGAGCGCGATCTATAACCGTCCTTATTGGTTTTTTGCACATACTGATCATTCAAATGGCGATGTAGCCATCTTGTTGAAGATAATTTTCTACCTCTAGCTGTTTTTACTCTGGTCTTTATACTAATAACCTACTTATTATTGATTATATCTTTGAGCTCTTTTTCAACTACTTCTTTTACCAATGCATGTAGATACTTATTCAGCCACTCTGAAAGCTGAGGTTTTAAAAGAGATACAACTAATTCTTCAACAGTAAGATCCGCTCTTTTTTGTTGTTTATGCCGTAGTTCGCTTTGCATCTTTTCAAGCAATGTTTTAATTTCCTCCATATTTTCTTTTAAAACTAAATGCTCGTTACTTTGTTCTTGATAGCTCACTTTGTTACTACTCATTTGGATATTATTATACAAATTTTTCTCTTCTGAGTTGTAACTATTAAATTGGTTATTCATTTTCTCACTTTGGCAATTATTCTCTTCTTCACTATTTTCTTTTTCTTCGATGTCTTCTGGGTACTCCTCTTCAAGGCATAATACTTCATCATCTTCATCTATTATTTCTGCTCTATCGCCACTTGGATTTTTACCCGATATAGCTTTTTTTATATCTTCTAGTATATCTTTTACAGATTGATTATCGCTCATACCATTAAATTTAAAGGTTTATACTATTTATCATAAAAAGCAAGTTGTAAACACTAATTACATAATTGCTTTTTGCCTGAATTAGATCGGAACGTGCTTTAAATAGTTCATCTTCAGTATCCAAAAGATCAATTGTGCTCTTTAAATTTAAGTTTACTTCTTGCGCAACTCCTTCCAATGCTAAAGCTGCCGCTTTTTCTGCTTCTTGACTTGCTTTAATAATAGCTTTTGCTGTCAGCACGTTATTCCAAGCATTTATAACTGCTTGTTCTATATTTTTTACTGCTTCGTAATAATCGTAAGTGGATTGTTTTGCATCCATTTTAGCTCTACTAACACCAAAAACATTAACTCCTCTTTTAAAGATCGGAATATCAAGAGTAAAGACAACATTCACATTTTCTAGTAACGTGTCTAATTTTATATTGTCCTTTCCAAAATTTTTACTTGCGCTTAGATTCAAAGAAGGAAGCCACTTGGAACTTTCAGCAATCACTTCCATTCCAGCAGCTCTTTTTTTATAAATAGCTGCTTTTAGGGACAAGTTGTTGGTTTTTGCTAACTGTAAACATTCATTTAATTCTGGTATAGAAGGTAGTTTACCATTAGTCTCGTGAAGATTATCAGCATCTTCACCAATTAAATGATAGTAAGCAATATTAGCGAGCTTTAATTCACCTTCAGCATCAACTCTTTTGGATATAGAAGATGAAAATTTTGCTTTTGCGAACAAAACCTCAGCATTAGTAACTTCTCCAAGAGAAAAGCGTTTTTTCATAGCTGACAAATGTTCTAAAGAAACACGTTCTTTATGTTCCCCCAGTTTTAATATTTCTGCCTTTTGTAAAACATTAACATATGCTTTCACAGCGCTGAGTGCAACTTCTTGCTTAGACTGCTGAAATCTAATTTTTGCTGCTTTAAGAAGATGATTTGATCGGCTGAATGTAGCAAAAGTGCCACCACCATCTATTATTCTTTGACTTAATGTTAGACGTTTTCCAGAGTTTCGTAGACCGTTAATAATATTAAAATTACTATCGAAATTATATTGTAAATTGATGTCAGGTAAAAACCCAGCCAATCCAGAAGATTTTAGTTGTTTTTCAGCACTCTTATATTGGTAAAATTGAGACTTCATTTTTGAGCTGTTTTTGATAGCTTTGCTTATAGCTTCCTCCAAATCAATTGCATAGCAACCTATGGTACAAAAAGCAATTACAAATATAATAATCAATCGAAACATTTTGCTTTCTAGCATGTTGTTTAAGTTATTAGCATAAATTACTTTAATAATCAATAACTAATGTTGTTGACACTATCAAGCAACTTAAGTATATCATAATCTACTGTTATGTATTGATATATGAAGACTTTTTTCTTAAAAGAGAAACAAATTGATAAAAAATGGCTTGTTATAGATGCAGAAGGATTAGTAGTAGGAAGGCTTGCAGCATTTGTAGCAATGCTATTGCGTGGAAAACATAAACCTGAATATACACCTCATATGGACTGTGGTGATAATGTAATCATTGTTAATGCAGGAAAGGTACATTTTACCGGAAAGAAATTTAAGGATAAAATCTACTACAGGCATACAGGTTATTCTGGTGGTTTAAAGAAAACTACTCCAGATAATGTTTTAAATGGCAAATTCCCTGAGCGTGTGATAAAAATGGCAGTAAAAAGAATGCTTGATGATGGTCCTATGGCACGTAGACGATTTGAAAATTTGTATGTTTATTCTGGTTCAGGACATAAGCATCAAGGACAGCAACCTGAAAAAATAGATTTTGCCTCTTTAAATCGTAAAAATAAGAAATAATGGAGTAAAAAGTGAAAATAAATAATAATGATCAGCCAAAAAAGGCAATAATTGACTCACTTGGTCGTTCATATGCCACAGGTCGAAGGAAAGAATCTGTAGCAAGAGTATGGATAAAGCCAGGAAGTGGAAAATTTAGTGTTAATAAAAAAGATGATTTAATTTCTTATTTTAAAAGAGAATCAGTGTGTCAAATGATTAAAGCGCCATTCATAGTAACTTCTATGTTAGATAGGTATGATGTGTTTGCAACTGTAAAAGGTGGAGGACTATCTGGCCAAGCAGGTGCCTTAGCTCATGGAATAAGCAGAGCTTTAAATAGTATAAGTCAAGATCTACACTCTATATTACGTAAAGGTGGATTCCTAACTAGAGATTCACGTGTTGTTGAGCGTAAGAAATATGGTCAACATAAAGCTCGAAAAAAATGTCAGTTTTCTAAGAGATAATTGTTTCATAATGGTATTTTTTTGTAAATATTATACAAGTTCTTACAAGGGTTTATGACATTTTCTCTTTTTATGACGAATTTAGTTGACTATTAGCATTAGCATAATATGCTGTTTATGTAATTTTTCAATATTAAGGTAATTTATGAGTAAAGAAGATATAGTAAACCAACTGAGTAAAGAGTGCTCTAGTCAAGGTATAGATATAACAAAAGCTAGTTTAGGTAAGCTTCATGATATTTTTATGGAAACAATCAAGAACGATCTAATTTGTCAGGGTGAAATACGTTTGCATGGAATAGGGACATTCTCTACTGCTATAAGTAAGGAAAGACAGTGCCGCAATCCTCAAAATGGTGAGATTATGACTGTTCCTGAAAAGAAAAGGGTAAAGTTTAAAGCAAGTCAAGCTCTTTCAAGTGCTTTAAATAACAAAGAGAAAGCATCAGCTATTTAGATATAGTCATTTTCATCTTTTTAGTTACACTGTGTAAGCCATGAAATATAGCCTCGCTGATTAAAGAATGGCCTATATTAAGAGCTGAGATGTGAGGTATCTCTTTTATTCTTTTAGCATGTTTATAATTTATGCCATGCCCTGCATGGCATTCTATTCCTAGCTTATTAATGTATTCTGCAGAGTTAGTAATAAGTTTTAATTTTTCTTCTGATGGATTATCACAGTAATTCCCCGTGTGAATTTCTATTATGTCAGGCTTTCTTTCTAGCTTCTCAAGATATTTTAGTTGATTAATATTTGGATCGATAAACAGTGAGACTTTTGTGTCAAAGCTGTGCATTTCCTCTATTATACCAGAAAGTTTACTGTGCATATTCACGATATCCAAGCCACCTTCGGTTGTTAATTCTTCTCTTTTTTCTGGTACTATACAAATCGAGTAGGGTTTTACTTCTTTTGCTATTTTGAGCATTTCTTCCGTAGCTGCAATTTCAAGGTTCAACTCAGTGCTAATGTTTTGTTTTAGATTGAATACATCCTCATCTCTGATATGCCTTCTGTCTTCTCGTAAGTGTACAGTGATAAAATCTGCTCCAGCATCAATAGCTATTCTTGCTGCTTTTAATGGATCTGGATAAGAAGCTCCACGTGCGTTGCGAAGGGTTGCAACGTGATCAATATTAACGCCCAATTTCACAATTTACCTCAAAAATTATTTATAAATTATACATATTATTAGATCTTATGCATGTCATTGTTTAATGCCATAGCTGAAAGACGGAGCTAGCAGTTATACCAATTCTCATTGTTGGCAAGTCAAATAAGAAACATTCAAAATTGTTTGATTGTGGAAGTGGAAAGAGAAGTAATAAATTTGCGTACACTTGCCCTTTTTTACAGTTAATCTAGTTTATAGAACTACTCGTGGTAATCCAAATAAGATTTTTTCTCATAATCAAGTTATAGTAAACTGGAACAATTTTTCGCATCTAAAAAATTTTAGATTTAGGATTGAAATTAATAAGTGGAGTGATTATGTAATGCATGTATTAGTAAAAGGAGGTACAACATGAGTAATATAGTTCATTTAAATAAAAACAATAATCGTGATAATTTTAGTGTAAGAGGGTTACAAAGAGCCGTTGATGACATATTTGATAGCTTTTTTACAGGATGGAACCCAGAGCTTTCTAAAAGAGGCAGTAGCCTACTACCAGTTTGTGACCTTTATGAAACAAAGGAAAGCTATTGCCTATCATTAGAGTTACCAGGTATTCCTAAAGAAAGCATAGATATTAGTATATCTGGCAATAACTTAATAGTGAAGGGTGAAAAAACATGTGATAATGAATCAAAAGATAAGCAGTTTTACCATAAAGAAAGGTACTATGGTTCTTTCTATAGATCTATTCAACTTCCAACAAATGTAGAGCAAGATAAGGTATCTGCCAACTTTTTAGATGGGGTATTGCATGTAACCATACCTAAGTCAGAGAAACACATCAAGAAAATTGATGTAAAGTAACCAGTAAGTAATAGCAGGCTTCTGACCTTGGGGCTTGCTATTTTAATATCTGTTCAGCAAAGTGGCAAAATAAGGTAAACGAGAAAAGACAACTAAATGAGTGTCATGAAAGTAACTGATGCTGGCTCCCTTATGAAGGTGTCATCTTAGCACCCAGAGACTGTTTTTTGATTGAAAATATTGTCTTGTTTGTGATAAATTTTTCTGGATTCCAGTGCCGAGCACTGGCATGACATTATAGAAGCTGGAATTACAGTGTCAGCTACTTGAATGACAATATTTGCTGTGTAATTTACCTTAAAAATGAATATTCCTACAGCTACGTGTAAGCTACTTTCATGATACTCATTTACTTGTCTTTTTTGCCACTTTGCTGAACAGATATGTAAAATATTAACTTAGCAATACAAAAAATTATCTATAGATTAGACACACCATTAGATCTTATGCATAGTCATTTTTTAATTCCATAGCTGAGACGGAGCCTGCTCCCCTTATCATGAAACTGAAGTCTATATGGTACCACAGTATAATGATATAATAAAATATGAAAAAAATACCAATAAAAAAAGGCAAAAAAAGCCCGTATTAACTTTAACAATTTAAAATGATTTAATGTGAAAACCATAGGCGCCAATTGTTTTTTTAACTTAAAAATAAAAGTCAAGTATCAGGAATTCTAGACATAAACCCTCCTATATGAATAAAGAGCTAGCAAAAATAAACTTATATATTTTTTGCTGAAATTTGATTATTTGGTGAAAAAACCTGCAGGTGAAGATAGATTTTGAATCCTAAAAAATCTTCATCCTCCACTATAATGAAGCCACCAGAGTCTGTCAAGTAATTTTTTATTTAAACTGCTCGCAATCTTTTTATACACTCATCTTTACCAAGAATTACCATGATATCGATGATTCCAGGCGCATCCATTATTCCAGTTATTGGGGCACGTAATGAGTGGTATATATCGCTCATTTTTATATTATGTAATTTTGAAAATTCCTTAATCTGAGAAGATAAAAAATTCTTATTCCAATCTTCACTACCTACACTCGAAAGAAATGATGCAAGTAACTTAATTACATCGAGGTTAGATTTGACAATTTGCTGAGCTTCTTCACTAAAATCAACTTGAATATAAAATTTTGCTAAATCCAATAATTCGGTCAGATAGTTTGCTCTTTTTTTCAGCTCTGTCAGTCCCTGAAGTAAATAGCCCTTTTTTTTGTCAGTTAGAGTATTTTCTTCAAAAATAAGAGTAAGGATATCTTCATTGCTCATGTTACTAATATAATGATTATTTAAATGTTCCAGTTTTTTAAAATCAAGTCGTGCAGGTGAACGACCGATATTTTCCAAATTAAACCACTCTATTGCTTGCTCATCGCTAATAATTTCATCGTTACCATGACTCCAACCAAGTCTAAGAAGGTAGTTACGCATTGCTTCTGGCAATATTCCCATCTTTTCATAATCGCAAACACTTGTAGCACCATGTCTTTTAGATAACTTATTCCCGTCTTCTCCATGAATTAGCGGTACGTGTGCAAAGCGTGGGACATCAAAATCAAGAGCCTGATATATCAGCAATTGTTTAAAGGTATTAGTGAGATGATCAGAGCCACGTATAATATCGGTTATTCCAGCATCATGGTCATCAACCACTACAGCAAAAATATATGTTGGAGTATTGTCAGAGCGCAAGATTACTATGTCATCAAGCTGGTCGCTACTTATTGTAACTTGGCCGTATATTTTATCGTCAACAACAATATTTTCTGAGTCTGGCACTTTAAAGCGAACAACAGGCTCTGCATTTGATGTCGAATGAGTACACTTATGCTTATATATTTTTCCTTCTTCTCTTGCTCTTATTTTCTTCTCCGCAACTTCATTCTCGGGGCAGTAACAATGATACGCCCTACCCTTTTCAACTAAAAGATTTGCAACCTCAATGTGCTGCTCTATTTTTTTTGATTGATATATTATTTCCCCATCATAGTTTATTCCAAGCCATTTTAACCCATCTATTATTGCATCAATTGCTTCCTGTGTTGAACGTTTTCTGTCGGTATCCTCAATCCTTAGTAAAAACTGGCCACCATAACGCTGCGCATAGAGCCAATTAAATAAAGCTGTGCGAGCTCCTCCAATATGTAAAAATCCTGTTGGTGATGGAGCGAATCTAGCGACTATACCTGGCATATTTGTCTATTGTGATAACGTAACCGATGATAACTAAAATTTGCACTTGCAACAACGTGGAACTATAGTAAATTTGAAAGATCAATTTACATTTATTTTTAACAAACTGCATTGTATAATTTAATATTAGTGAATGCAGTGAGGTGTATATATGGATAATTTATTTGAAATTGCAAGAGGAGTTGTAACAAAAGAGGATGAAAATAAATTTATTGAAGCTTGCAAGAAAAGAGTTGCTTGTGTAGCTAAGCATAGAATTGATAAAAATGGAAACCCATTTCATATAGCAGCAAGTAAAGGGTTTCTATTATCTGCGTTACAGGAGATCATAAAGTATTTAGAAGAAGATACTGAGAGCAAAGTCAAGAAAGCAAAAGAAGCTAAAGATTGGGAAGAAGTAAAAAGATTAGAAAAGGAACTTAAGAATAATAAGAAATATATTAAGGAAGCACTCCTCGATAAAAGCTATATTAAGGATGACGGGAAGAAGGCAGTATCACCCCTTTATTTCTTGGACCCTGCAGAGCGGAAGGAAGTTAAGCAAATTGCAGGGGAACGTTCAAAAAAGTGTGTCAAACCGCATTTTCAATTCAACT
>NZ_JAFEVH010000010.1:15978-41700 GCF_048054155.1 Wolbachia endosymbiont of Nasonia giraulti | reverse complement strand
GTTGAATTGAAAATGCGGTTTGACACACTTTTTTGAACGTTCCCTAATTGTAATAATGGTAATTATGTTTCCGTACTAGGAAGTGATTTATCCTGGATGAAGGGTGAGAGTTTATACTGTCAGCAGGTGGATAAAAAGCTAGAAGCAACAGAAGTAGACAGGGTAGCAATGGAAAAGCTATCGCTTGCATAACAGTTATCAAAGGACTTTTCTATATTAAAAATAGAAAGTCCTTTAAAGCAAAGGTTCTAAATAATTGACAGTCAATAAAATATAATACTAGTATTAATCTATGTGATAGAGGGAATAATATGTCAAAAAAAATAGTTAATGCACAGAAAGCTAAAGTAAAAGAGCTTAAATATCAAAATTTGAAAGCTAGGGAAATTGACTATCATATTACATATACTGATCTTATCAGAGTGAATAACATTATCATTAATGGTACAGTAGTAACCAATGAGGTTATTCGTCAGCTTCTAGGAGGTATGAGAGGAGAAAGCACAATTTTTCATGAAATGTTTCGGTACGCTGGCGCAACAGTTCCAAATGATTTGATTATTAAGGAGTTGGCAGCTCACTATAATCAGTCAGGATATGTTAAATTTCTTTATGAAAGTTATTCTTCAATAGAGGATTGGGAAAAAACTGGACTCAAATTATTGACGAATTGTAATGGCGAAAGAACCTTTCGTATGGATTGCTATGACTCTAATCGTTTAAAATTTAGCTTTAGTATGGAAAGAATTCCTGTAACTGATACTGAAATTGAGTATTTTGGTCATTTTCATGAGTTGTGCAATTTATCCGGCTCAGTAGAATTTAAACTGAAATATAAAGATGGAAATGTGACATATGAAGATGGTAAAGTGTTGCTTACAATTCCTAAAGAGTTAGAAGATTACAAAGCTGGCGATGACAGTCTGCTTGATAAGCTTACTGATATTATTAACAAGATTGTTGAATATTTAAAAAAGCTCTGCGAGAAATTGGGCTTTAAGTTTGATACAAAAATAGAGTACAATTCTGAGCGTAATATAAACATAGAGCACAACCTTGGCAGGCCACTGAAGGTGATAGATGAACCAGATATATATGCTGTCAATGGCTTAGAGCGCTGAATTTAATCAGAAGCGAGAATTTTCGGTTGACTTTTTTTGCTAAAAGCTTATTATAGCATAAGTGTGTTGAGGTAGAATAATGATCGGTAAATTATCAAATGAAGCACCAATAATACTAACATGGGTGCCAAGAGTATATGGTGCATCTCTACCTGATGGTAAGAACAGCGAACTTAATTACTTAGATATAATCAAAAATCATAAATTAAAAAATAAAGAGGAGAGGGACATATATTTGGTTATCAATGGTCCTGGGTTCGAAGAAAATCAAATGGATGATTTAAAGCGTGAACTGAAAGGAATTGAAGGAGTACATGTTATAGACTTGCATCAGTATGACTGGAGCGAAATAGATACGGGATGGAAGATAGATGGCGAAGACATTAGCATAAAGGACTTCTTCAAAAATATGTATAACATGACAGATGAACAAAGAACATACTTTGCTGTTGAAATAGATACTTTTAGATTAATTGCTCTGGCACTCTTGAAGAAGTTTACAGAACATGAAGATGGAATATATATAGATTTTGATTCTTTAAAAGCCATTAACTCTCATATAGGGAAGGATATAACAATCCCTGAGGGAATTTTGTTAGGGCAAATTACTGCACATGTTAATCAAGAGACCGGCAAAATTATTAAAACGGATTTAAATAATGATCTGATTGCAGTAAGTTGTCCACATATAGCGATTAATATTTTATCTCAATATAAAAGCGCAATACTGAGTCAAGAAAAAATGTGCTATGAGTTAGCAGAGCGTTTATCTAATTTTTCGAAAAAAGAAAAACTACGGTTTTTTGCTATTTATAAAGGGTTGGGAGAGAAACAGCTGTTAGATGATGAAGCGAAGAAAAAAGGGAAGAGTGTTATAGAGGAATTAGATAAGATAGAGCACAAAATAGTTGATCTAAGAAATGGTAAGATCAGAGAACTATATGAGCCGCTAGTGTGTCATTATTCTAGGTATCGTGAAATAGGTTTAAATTTAGGTCAATTTTATACCGTAGAAGTAGTCCGTAATGGATTAATCGGTCAAGACGAAAGCAAAATAGGGTTATTTTTTTTGAAAAGAACAATGGCAATTACGTTTGTACAATAAATGGTGACCTATCTTGGGTTAGAGGAGCAAACTTATACCATAAACAGGTAAAAAGTGAGTTAGAAAAAGTACAAGTAGATCAGATGGAATTGGAAAATCTATCGTTAGAGTAATCAAGTGTAAACCGGAAAGTAACTCAGGTTACAGTTGATAGTCTATATTATTAAAAGGTTAATAATTATATACGTATTATAGTATAAGAGCTATTAATAGTATATATGTCAAAAGAAGTGATTAATGAGCTGAAAGATAAGGCGAGGGAGAGGAGATATGCTGATTTGCAGTCTACAGAGAGTTCTGATTATAGAACATATAAAGATTTGGATATGGACTTCAATAGTGAATATGAATTTGTTTGTGACCTTGTTATTAATGGGAAGGCAATAACTAATGATTTAATTAAAAATTTATATTTAAAATATGAAAATCTCATTACAGAAGATAAGGACAAAAAAGGGAGTTATCGTCTGTTTCTTAAGCAAATCTTCACGTAATACGCCGGTGCAGCAGTTCCAAATGACTCTATTATGGAAGAACTGATAACTCATTATAATAGACTTGGGTACAAGAAATTCTTTTCGTAATCAAACATTTCATCCTTTTGGGTTGCGCGTTTATTCCTCATATTTCTCAAATCCTTCTTACAGAGAAATGACCTGTATGAGTTGTGAAGATTCCAATTGTCTGAAGTTCAGTTTTAGCGTAGTGGAGTTTAAACTAAAATGTGAAGTATGAAGGAGGTAAGGTGTCTCTTACTATTCCTAAGGAGCTGAAAAACTACAAAGCAAATGATAAGAATTTGTTTGACGTTATTATTGAGTATTTTCAGAAATTTTGCGAAAAATTTGGATTTCACTTTTTTGAGGAAAATTTTGAGTATAATCTGGATAAGCCACTTCGAGCATTAAGTGATATAAATACATCCCAAGATAAGAATCTAAACTTGAAGAATTTAAAATAAGATATTGAAATCTCTGCTTTTTTTTAATAAGGTGAGTATAATAAAAAGTAAATCAAGTTTTACAGAAAACCTTTACTTATGATGAAAAGTACGTAATACGTATATAATATAAGATTGTGATATGTCAAAAAAAATAGTTAATGCATTAAAATCTGAAGTAGAAAAGCTCAAATATGCTGATTTAAAGTCTATATCAATAAAATCAGATAGTTGGAACTTTAGTTACAAAACATATATTGACCTTGGTAGATCACACAACCTTACTATTAATGAGAAAGAAGTGCCTAATGAGCTTATTGAGAAGCTATATTCAAAACATAAAGATCTCATTTTAGAAGATGAGAATGGAAGAAAGAACTATAGTCCATTTCTTAAGCAAATTTTCATAAAAATATTTGAATATGCTGGTGCAGAAGTTCCGAGTGACTCTATCATGGAAGAATTGATAACTAACTATCATCAAGAAGGGTATAATCATTTTCTGTTTCTTCATATATTAAAGGCTCTTTCTCCATTTGGCTTGCTTGTGTTAGATTCTCACATAATAATAACTTATAGTATGGATTGCCGTGACTCCAATTGTCTAAAACTCAATTTTAGCATGGATTGTATAAAGGTGTGCAGCATTAATCCTGTTAATGATATTAAAACACCAAATTTTCACAGTTCAATAAAATTTAAGTTAAAATCTAAGGGTAGAAGTATAACATATGAAGATGGTAAAGTGCTTATTAATATTCCGAAAGAGCTGAAAAATTATAAAGCAAGTGGTAGAAGTTTGTGTGACATTACTATTGAGTATTTTCAAGAATTTTTTGGAAATTTGGGGTTTAAATTTGAGACAAAAGTGGAACATAGTCTAGGGGAGCCACTGAAGGTGTTAAATGATGTAAGTGTGCTTTGCTCTCAGTTAGAATGTATCCGTTCAGCAGAGTGGTAAAATAAATTAGACGAAACTAATAAGTGGGTATCATGAAAATCCAGTCTTTTCATGCAAAAAACAATGATGTCATTCCAGCGCGTGGCCAGTTCTGATTGACTAATCAGTCTTCTGGATCCCAGTATCAAGTACTGGGATGACAAGAGTAAAGAGGAAACTGGGATGACATTATGAAGGCCTAGCAATTTATGACGGTGTCATTCCAGCGCGTGACCAGTTCTTATTGCCTGGTCAGTCCTATTGATTTCAGTGTTAACTACTCTAATGACAGGGGGATACTGGAAGGATAAGAGGCTACTTGAATGAAAAGAAAGGGAGTGCACATTTCCTTGAACAGATAGGTTAAATTAGGTTGAAGTTTTAGCAGCAGCAAGTCTGTTAAAATCTTCTTCAGCGTGGTACGATGACCGCGTTAATGGGCTTGATGCAACTACCAAAAAGCCTTTGGAATAAGCAATATATTTATAATGCTCAAACTCTTCTGGGGTAACATATCTATCAACCTTTACATGCTTTGGAGTTGGTTGCAAATATTGACCAATTGTAATGAAGTCAACTTCGGCGCTACGTAAATCATCCATAACCTGAAAGATTTCTTCTTTTGTTTCTCCAAGACCAACCATAAGCCCTGACTTCGTAAAAAGTTTAGGATTAATCTGTTTCACCATCTTTAGCAAATATAGTGAATGAAAATAACGAGCTCTTGGTCTTATTTTTGCATACAGCCTTGGTACTGTTTCGATATTGTGATTATAAACATCAGGTGATGCAATAGCTATTGCTTCAAACACTTCTTTCTTATTTAAAAAATCAGGAGTAAGAATCTCTATTGTTGTTTCCGAAGTTATCTTTCTAATTTCTTCTATACACCTTATAAACTGATTTGCACCACCATCTGGTAAATCGTCACGGTCAACAGAGGTAATGACAACGTGCTTTAAATTTAACTTTTTTATTGCTTTTGCTAAATTTTCTGGTTCATGAGGATCGAGCTTATCAGGAATGCCAGTTGCAACGTTGCAAAACGCACAAGCACGAGTACAAATAGAACCGAGAATCATCACAGTAGCATGACGTTTATTCCAACATTCACCAATATTTGGACACGCAGCTTCTTCGCATACTGTATGTAAGTTATGTAGCTTAACAGTGTTTAAGGTTTCATTGAATATTTTACCAGCTGGAGCTTTTGCTCTGAGCCATATAGGCTTACTATGCATCTGAAACAGCTAATTCTACCTCTTGTTTTGCTAAAACTTTCTTTAACCTTCTTTTTATCTTTTGTGCTTCTTTACTTAGTTTAATTGTTTTTGTATTGAGCAAGAAAGCATCAAGATCACCTTTATAGTCTATAGTTCTTAAAGTTCTTGTTGCTATACGAAAGCTAAACTTTTTGTCTAATATATTACTCGTCAATGTAACTTTATGTAAATTTAAGAGAAAGGTACGCTTTGTTTTACGATTTGAATGCGATACCTTATTACCAAAAGACTTTTTTCTATTTGTTAACTCACAAATTCTACTCACTTCAATATACCAATTTATCCTATGTAACTAGGTTAACCTGATATAGTGAAATAGTCAACTCCCTTGCTTGATTTTTATACCGTATACTGCTTTATAGCCAAAAAAAACTGTAATTTTTTCTATTACAAGAGAAACCATATGCTGCATTTCCAATGCTTTACTGCCATTTGTTACTAACAGATGAAGAACACCAGAATTTACGTTTTGTGCGTATGAGATCTTTTGTGGTTTTGTACATTCTGCTAATTCCTCTCCAACTATACTTTTCCAGTTTAAAATAAGACGTATTTCATTTTTGCTGATCTTATTTTTCATGCATTTTAATGCATAGTTTTCTATTATAGATTTTAATTTCTTTGGCCCGCTATATTTAAACATCTTTCCAGTTCTTAAAATTAAATTATATTACAACTTTCTTATACAAAAAACTAACTTATTGTTTTCATGACCCTCGGCCTCACACATAAAAAGCAGTATTTGTATATCTAGCATTTGCCAGAATTTTGTGTTTCCTACCTTGTAATCATTTTTAATTGTAATTTGTTAAATTATTATGAAGCTAAGTAAAATTCGAGTAAAGTATAGTATTTCCAAGAAGATTATCTTTTTACTGTATGCAGTAATTTTCTTATAGCTATCTGTTTTTTAAGATCTTTCTGCAATCCAAGTTGCTTGAATGGCCTCTAATATTTTTTCATTACAATACTTTTCATCATCATCAAACTCTTCTAAATCCAAGACTTTTCTTTTAAGTTCAGTGAATCTAATACTAATTATATCTTCATTTGGAAATTTCTCTTCTAGAGCTTCTGCAATATCTTCTATATCAAGCCATTTCATACTTTTTTAATAAATTAAACTGGTGCCCATGGGGAGACTTGAACTCCCAAGGTCGCAAAACCCACGGATTTTAAGTCCGCTGCGTCTACCGATTCCGCCACACGGGCCTTATGTTGTTTATCTAGAGTAAAATTCTACTACTAAATTGACTTCCATGTCTGCTGAATATGGGACTTCGGAATATTGAGGCGCTCTCAAATACTTCACTGAAAGTGCTTTGCTATCTGCCTCTAAATAATCTGGGGCCTTACGTTCTTGTTTTTGTTCAGCCTCTATTAATATAGGAATTTTTGCTGCTCTTTCCCTTATTTTTACTATATCACCAGGCTTCACTCTATAACTTGATATGTTAACCACCTTATCATTAACTGTAACATGTTTATGAGATATAAGCTGTTTTGCCGAGTAAATTGTTGGCACAAAACCAGAGTGATATAAAACAGAACTTAACCTTGATTCCAAGGCACCAATAAAATTATCAGCCGTATAACCCTTTCTTTTGTAGGCATCTAAAAATGTACGTCTAAGCTGTTTGCTTGAAATTGCATAGTAGAACTTAAATTTTTTATGTGCAGCAAACTGCTTACCAAAGTCAGATAACTTCTTAAATCCAAGAATACCATGCTGACCTGGAGGGTATTTTCTTTTATTGACCGAATCTTTTGCTCTACCCCATAAGTTTACACCAAGCCTGCGACTGATTCTATACTTTCTATTGATAACAGTTGTCATACAAAAATTCTCACAATCTAACTATAAATTATTAATGATTTTAACATTAAGTGTCAACTTGTTTTTGCCGCTATGATATAGTATACTTCACTTTTAAGTTTTCCTATTAATACATGAATCATCTACTACTAAAATCCATGGCAAATGCTGTCCGCTTTTTATCAATTGATGCAGTACAAAAAGCAAATTCTGGACATCCAGGTATGCCACTTGGCATGGCAGATGTTGCCACTGTATTATTTGCTAAATATCTAAACCATAACCCTGATGATTCTCAATGGATCAGTAGAGATCGTTTCGTCCTATCAAATGGTCACGGTTCGATGCTGCAATACTCTATATTATATCTGACAGGCTACATTGGTATAGATGAACTAAAAAACTTCAGGCAACTTACATCAAAAACTCCAGGTCACCCAGAATTTGGCTTGACTTCTGGTATAGAAGCAACAACAGGCCCGCTTGGTCAGGGATTTGCCACTGCTGTTGGCATGGCACTTGCTGAATCGATTCTTGCAAAGCAGTTTGAAATCAGCCACTACACTTACGTAATGCTAGGAGATGGCTGTCTTATGGAAGGTATAAGCCATGAAGCAGCGTCCCTTGCTGGGCATCTTAAATTAAATAAGCTGATAGCACTTTTTGACGACAATGACATCTCTATAGACGGCTCTACTAGCCTCTCTTGCTCTGATGATGTAGAAAAGCGTTTTTCAGCGTATGGATGGAATGTTGACAAAATCGATGGGCATGACTTTGATGCTATATCCCTTGCAATAGAGCAGGCGCAAAAGTCTGATAAACCTACACTAATCTGTTGCAAAACTATTATCGGAAAATTTTCGAGCCGTGCTGGCACATCTTCTGCTCATAGTGGTGCCTTTACAGAGGAAGATGTAAAACAGATGAGAGAAAAATTAAATTGGGACTATGAACCATTTCATGTACCAGAAGATGTGAGAAACGCTTGGATAGAAACAGTTAAGAGGGCAAAGCAAAACTATACATCCTTGATCAATAAAGAACTACAAAGAAGACTTGAGAAACGTTTGCCGAATAATATCGAGAGTGATTTGGCTGATCTGAAGAAACAAATATGTAAGCTAATGCCAAACGAAGCTACTCGATCTTCTTTCGGCAGAGTAATGGAACTATTAACTAAGTCTATGCCAGAACTAATTGGTGGCTCTGCTGATCTTACCGGTTCAAATTGTACTAAATATAAGCACATGCAGGCAATAGATAGTAATAATTATAGTGGCTCTTATGTACACTATGGAGTGAGAGAGCACGCTATGGCAGCTTGTATGAATGGTATGGCTCTTCATGGTGGAATTATTCCTTATGGTGGAACTTTTTTAGTATTTTCCGATTACTGCCGACCTGCTATACGTCTTTCAGCTTTGATGAAGCAGCAGGTTATCTATGTAATGACTCATGACTCAATTGGAGTAGGAGAAGATGGTCCAACTCACCAGCCAATAGAGCATTTAGCTTCTTTGAGAGCTATACCAAATCTGTATGTTTTTAGGCCAGCAGACGCAATTGAAACTTTGGAGTGCATTAGCATTGCACTTGAAAAAAAAGAGTCACCTGCACTATTTGCGCTTTCAAGGCAAAATATTAATTACATGCACTCTTATACTGACCAATTGGCCAACCTATCAAAATTTGGTGCATATATACTATGCGAATATTCAGGGAAGCTAGAAGTGACGATATTTGCTACCGGATCTGAAGTTGAAATTGCAGTTGAGGCAAGAGAAAAATTACAGGAAAAAGGTGTAGGTACAAGGGTCATTTCTATGCCGTGTTGGAGGCTTTTTGACGAGCAAAGTGGTGAATATAAAGGGGTAATATTAAATAATGGCAGTATTAAAGTTGCAATTGAAGCTGGAAGTGAAGTGGGTTGGCATAAATATATAGGTTCAAACGGTATATTTATTGGCATGAAAAATTTTGGAGAATCAGCACCTTATGAAGCTCTTTATAAGCATTTTAATATTAGCGCTGATTATGTAGTAAAATGTGTTTGTGAAAACGCTTTTTTATCATTCCACTGCGCATAAAATTACTTAATGCACTCAGCAAGTGCCGTTATTATGATAAGGAACATCGGTGAAATGTTTCGAGTAACTTTTTCTTTTCCATGAGCTACTTGACGGCAAGAATAAAGTTTTAATCATTCCATGGTTTCTGTATAATTTTCAAAACTTAATTGATATATATGAAGATAATAATAGGTAGCGCTAGTAAACAATTAGGAGATTTAATAGCAAGTGGGCTAAATGCTCAGCTATTTCCTACTCAGGTGTCAAGATTTGCTGATGGTGAGGTAAATGTAGAAGTAGCAAATGATCTACGTGATCAAGAAGTATACGTAGTACAATCTATTTCTTCCCCTGTAAATGATAACCTTATGGAGCTTCTGCTTACAATTGATGCAGCAAAGAGGTCAGGAGCCAAGAGAATAACGGCTATTATTCCTTATTACGGATACAGTAGGCAGGATAGGGTTATTAAAAACGATAATATGCAATCTGCTTTAAGTGCTAAATTAGTTGCAAATCTTATTCAAACTGCAGGTGCAAATAGCGTTGCTGCTATTGATTTGCATTCAAGTCAAATTGAAGGTTTTTTTGATATATCAGTTACTAATTTAAGCTGTTTTAAAGTATTTGTTAACTCTATATACAAGGAGAATTTGGCAATAGTTGCGCCTGATGTTGGAGCAATTGGAAGAGCTCGTGCTTTTGCAAAGATTTTAGAGGAAAAATACAAGTTAGATAATGATATTGTTGTAGTAGATAAATATAGAGAAAAAGCAGGTACATCTGAGGTAATGAATGTAATCGGAGAAGTTGCAAACAAAAATTGCGTCATTGTTGATGATATAGTTGACTCTGGCGGAACATTATGTAATGCAGCTCTTGCTTTAAAAAACCGAGGAGCAAAGTCTGTAGTTTCATGCATTACACATGGAATACTTTCAGGAAATGCAGTTGAGAAAATCTCTTCCTCTTCTCTGGATAAATTAGTAATTACGGACACCGTATTTCACAAATTTGAAAAAAATGATAAGATAGAGGTTGTTTCAATTGCAAATATTTTAATTTGCTTTATGCAAGGAGGTAAAAGTGCCAGCTAGATCAACAGAAGATGTTATCACTTCGTTAATAGAATTTGCAAATAAGAGAAAAATAACAATTGCTAAAGAAGAAATGCTTAAAACTGCACAGCTTGTGAGGATTAAGTTATCCGATGATGAGATTCAATACTACTCAAAAGAACTGACAATGCTGGATTGGATACATGATACTTTGTTGAAAGTTAATACTGAAGGTGTTTCTCCTATGCGTTATGGAACTATAGATAAGGATATTCATGTACGCGATGATATTGTAAATTCTCAAAACATTAAAGAAGAAATATTATCCAATACAAAATCGGAGCATGGGTATTTCGTAGTACCGAAGGTTATAAACGATTAAGATAAAGCAAGATTTATAACGATTTTATAGATCTGCTTTCAAAAATAAGACCAATCTGGTAAAGAAGCATTCGTTGGAGTAAAAACCATTTTTTGATTTTTCTTTACTAAATCTACTAAATATAATTTAGAGTTGCTTGGTGATTCTGCGTTAGTGAAGATAATTTCTCTGCCATTTGGTAGCCATGCCGGAGATTCAATTTTATGCCCCTCTGAAAGCAAGCGCTCTTCTTTGCCATCTGGCTTCATAACTCCTATGTAAAATTTTCCTGACTGAATTTTTGTAAAAGCTATCAGATCTCCTTTTGGCGACCAAACAGGTGTAGCATATCTTCCATTTCCAAAACTAATTCTCTTGGGTTTTTTGCTTTTTTTAGTGAAATCTATGATATATAGTTGCTGACTTCCACTTATATCAGAACTAAAAACCATGTACTTTTGATCTGGAGACAAAGAGGGAGAAGTACTTATAGCTGAACCTTTAGTAATTTTTTTTGTTCGTTTACTGTTTAAGTCCAGAGATAATATATTTGTTTCACCACTCAATGAGTGGGAAATAAAAAGAGATTTACCATCAGGAGAAAATCTTGGTGCAGAAATAACTCCTTCAAATGCGCTGATTATTGATTCAGTGTTATCTTTTAAATTTTTTAATATTATATAACTTTTACCATTTGTGTATGAGATATAAACAATACCCTTTCCATTTGGTGAAAATCTTGGTGTTGACACAAATTTCTCACCATTTGTTAAGTACTTTATATTACTTCCATCTTGATTCATCACAGCAATTTTACGGACGGATTTGTAATTGCTATCTTTTTCTTCAGCGATATATGTAATTTTTGTATTGAAATGCCCTTTCTCACCAATCAATCTATCATGTATCAGATCTGAAACAAGATGACTAATTTTCCTCCAGTCTTTTGCTAGAAAAACAACCGACTGAGTAAGCAATTCTCTGTTTGTAAAGCTGTCAGATAAACGAAAAGATAGCTCTAAATTTCTGTTTGATACTTCACTTAAACTTACTGTGACTACAGTATCGCTTTTCCAAGACTCAACTTTCGCGTCACGTTTCACATTAAATAAGCCACAATTAGATAGATTTGTTTCAATTACTTTTGTGATGCTTTCACTTAGCTCACTTTCCACTTCTGTCTTGCATGCACATTTAGATACAACAAGATCAATATTACCAATATTGCTTTTTTTTATATCAACATATAAAACAGCTTTTGTGGAATAAGGAATAAATAACGAAATAAATAACACCAGTTGAACGAATAGCTTCATTAGATTTCTTGCATTACCTCCTGTCATCTCAGCAAATAGCTTACTTTTGAAGTTAAACTGCATGACAGTAGAGTAAATCAATTTCTGCAGTACTTGACACTGGAATCCAGAAATTTGACTTCAAGTAAGTGCACTGAGGTGGCAAGCATAAAAGTAGCTGTTTTATTCTAAAATAAACGTCTTTGACAAGGTTGCATGAAAAATTGGATTCCAGTTTCAGAGCACTGGGATGACACCCTACTGGTGGAGATTGTTCTAAAACTACAATGTTTGCCTGGGCGTTGAGATGGCACCCTTCTGGTAGATTCAAATCACAATGTTTGTATAGTTGTGTGATCTGACACTGATTTTTTTTTACGGATTCCAGTATTGCATGCTGAAATAACATCAAAGAATACATTGTTAACTTCTTACTCAAATAATGGTTAATAAAAAAAGGTGTATTTCTATACCTGTTCTATCTGGACTTCAATTATAGGTCTTTTTAGTAAATATTCTTTTAAGATACTAAATATTGAGCTCTCAATTTTATTTCTTATTTTTTTTATCGGCTGTGAGTCAAATGCTGACTCAACCTTCTTTATGATCTTTTGCATAATGGCTGCATCTTCTTGCGCTTCGAAAACACCAGGTGCAAATACTTTTGGCTTAGCGAGCAGTTTATTTTTCTTGTTTACAACTGCTGTCACTACGATAGCTCCGGCATCTCTCATTCTCTCACGCATTTTTATAACGCTGCATTCTGGATGACGGAGTAACATACCATCAATACCAAAGTAGTCGACATCAATGGAGCTAACTTTTTCCCCATTTTCCAAATTAACAATATCACCTGGTGCAATCATTATTGCTTTTTTCACACCGCACTCTTTAGCAAACTTTACATGTGCATCCGTATGAATATACTCACCATGAACCGGAATAGACATCTTAGGTTTTATCAAAGAATACATTTCCCTTAGCTCTGCTTTTACTGGATGTCCGGAAGCATGAACATTCTCTGTTTTTTCAGTAATAACTTCCACTCCCATCTCAATAAAGGCATTGAGCATGTTATGTGCACGAGTTTCATTGCCAGGAATGATTTTTGATGAAAAGATCATGGTATCACCTTGCTGCATTTTAAATGCTTGATGACTCTTAGCGGCAAGTCTTGCGGTAGCTGCCAGTGGCTCACCTTGACAACCTGTGCAAAGTAGCACCAGCTTTTCCCTTGGAAAATTTACTGCCTCCTTTGCTTCTAGAAACTCAGGAGAATCAGTTAAATAACCACTATCCTGAGCAACTTTCACTATTCTCCATAAAGATCTGCCAAGTAAAACCACTTTTCTATTTAGTGCTTTTGCAGCTTGGCTTATTGTTTCAATTCGCGCCACATTCGAGGCAAATAGCGAGACAGCAACCAATTTTTTAGACCGCTTTATTATATTGTAAATATTATCATAAATTTCACTTTCTGATTCAGGGTCGTGTTTGCTCAGTATGTTTGTTGAATCACAAATTGCTGCAAGTAGATCACCTTTATCGCCAATTTCTTTTAAACGCTCTATATTAGAAATTAATCCAACAACAGGTTTTGGATCAAATTTCCAGTCCCCAGTATGAAGTGCACTACCTGCTTCAGTGCTAATTAATATTGAATTTGCCTCAGGAATTGAGTGAGTTACATTTATAAACTCAACGGTAAAAGGACCCAAATTTATGCTGCCATTTATGTCTACCTCTTTCACAGGTACCACACCTTCCAATCGAAACTCCTTTAGTTTCTCCTTGAGAAAATTAACTGTAAACTTTGTTGTATATATGGGACATTGCAAATCTTCCCACAGATGAGGCACTGCACCACAGTGATCTTCATGTGCATGTGTAATTATTATTCCAAGCAAATCTTTTTTTCTTTGAGCAATAAAATCTACATCAGCAATGAGTAGCTCAACACCTGGCATAGTTTCATCTGCAAAACCGATACCAAGGTCGATCATAATCCACTTGCCTTGATAATGATATAGGCTAACGTTCATCCCAATTCTTCCTACTCCTCCAAGAGGAAGAAATAAAAACTCATTTTTGTTTATGTTCATTAATTTTAAATTATTAAAATGTGAGAATAGCAAAACTTCGACCTTAAATAAAGGAATTTATCACTTTTGCATAACTTAAAAAATCTTTTCACTAAAAGAGAAGGCTTTCAAATTGGTAAAAAGAATTAAGTGTAGACAGCTACCTCTTTATATCATTTAGCAAATTTCTCATTTTTTTTTTACTTTTCCAAAGAATCCTTCAGATTTCTGCTCTACACTTTCATGTTCCTCTTCCTCAAGCGCTTTTAATAGCTCAATCTGCTTTTGGGTTAAATTCTTTGGATTTAAAGTCTCAACTATTACCTGTACGTATAAATCACCACGAGCATGTGAGTTCATATATGGCATACCCTTTTCCCTACAACGTAGTTTGGTACCAGTTTGAGTGCCTTCAGGGACCTTTACTTTTATTTTAGCTCCATCAATTGATTGAATATCGATTTCACCACCAAGTACTGCTAGTGTCATTCTTATAGGCACTTTACAGTGTAAATCTGCTCTATTGCGAGTGAAGATCTGATGAGTAGCTATTTTCACACATACGTATAAATCTCCGCTTTTTCCACCTCTTGCTCCAGCTTCTCCTTTACCACTGACCCTTACCTTAGCTCCTTCTTCTATGCCTTTTGGAATTGAAACGGAGATATTTACTTCATCTCTTTTACGCCCACTTCCACCGCATTTCTTACATTTATTTTGTATTATTTCTCCTTCCCCATAGCATGTAGTACACGTTCTTTCAATGGTAAAAAAGCCCTGTTGAGTTCTAATTCTACCGCTTCCCTGGCATGTGTTGCACTGAACTGGTTTGATTGCTCCTTCGCTACCTGTGCCTTGGCATGTATTACATTTTATATTTGTCACATAATGTATAGGTGCTTGTATTCCTTTAAATGCATCTTCTAAGGTAATTTTAAGATCGTAGCGCAGATCTGATCCAGATACTCCTGTTGTACTTCTTTTTGTTCTTGACCTACTTGTACTGCCGCCGAATCCTCCACCAAAAAAATCGTTAAATATATCGCTAAAATCCCCTCCAGCTTGGCTGAAATCAAATCCACCGGAAGCACCATCGTGACCATAACGATCATAACCTGCTCTTTTTTCAGAGTCAGATAGAACTTCATATGCAGCTGTTACTTCTTTAAATTTTTCCTCTGCTTCCTTATTACCAGGATTTCTGTCAGGATGATATTTTAATGCTAGTTTTTTATATGCTTTTTTTATCTCGTCAGTACTAGCATTTCTGCTCACTTCTAGCAGATCATAATAGTCTTTTTTGTTCATATATAATAGCTCAGTATTTTACCTTTAAAGATAGGTATTACACATATGAATTTCAAGCATGACCTCTATTTCCTATAAAATATGGTGCACCCTGAGCGACTTGAACGCCCGACCTTTTGATCCGTAGTCAAATGCTCTAATCCAACTGAGCTAAGGGTGCTTGCACAAAGTTGACTTTAACAGATTTTATAGCTTATTTCAATTGGTTTAGCTAAAAATAAAACTCTTATCATGTATGAAACCTGTAAGAAATTGTACTAGCTCTCTTAAAGGATAACTTAAGTTAACAGTTTCCAATTACTTTGATTTTAGAACCGCTATCCGAATAAGAGCTTTTCACATTATACTGCCAAGCTGCTAACAAATAGCGGAATGACGGTTATAGTTAAATCTAAACTATTTTGGCTATATCAGAAGACGGGTTATGCAGAAACCTTAAAATACTTCTTGCTTGCCAAGGAGAATAAATACATTCCTACAAACAAGCAGATACTCAATATCGATGCATAGGAAAACTTGAAAATTAAATCTTTAATATATCTTGATAAGCATTTACCTGCAGAAATTTTGTATAGTAGTCCAACACAAACAATCGTACTATCAATGACTGATGCTATAATTAAAGTGATGAAATTTGCCATATGAAAATTCAATTTGGACTTTAATTTTTTTAAAATAACTATGCTTGAGAGAAGAGAGACTAGAATTGCAGTATATGAAACCAATATTACCAAACTAAAATTTTGCAATTTAAAAAGACAGCATATCACCGTACACACTATTAAGCTGTAAGTAGCTTTGCTTCTACCATGAAACTCAACCATTGAGTTTACAACTAAAGTAGCTCCTACAAATAAGGTAGCACATATCATTAATTTATTTGAAGTGTTAAGTAAAGAAAGACTGATAAGCAAGAGTATTGATAAAATGGACATAATCACCTACCCAAATTTAATAACATGCATTTATTTTAATCAGACATTACACATAATGAAAAATTTGTCTAGCGTAATCAAAAGTTATTTAAACTAGTACCTAAGTCTTTCAAATCTATTCTTATAATATCCTTTATATTGAGAGCTTTCTCCTCTGTCACTTTTCCAATACATGAAAAAACTATACCTTTAAACAATTCTTCAAACTTCCGCTGATTTTGCGGGGCAATGGTTACTAATATTCTACTTTGCGATTCAGAAAACATTATTATCTTGTTTATTATGTCTGTATTTTGTGTTTTTCCTATTGGTACTAGTGAAAGATCAATTTCAGCACCAAGGTCTCCTGCAATTAGCGATTTTGCCAGAGCAATAATTAAGCCCCCTAAGTTTGGTGCAATTGCAGAGA
This sequence comes from Wolbachia endosymbiont of Nasonia giraulti, assembly GCF_048054155.1. Taxonomy (NCBI): domain Bacteria; kingdom Pseudomonadati; phylum Pseudomonadota; class Alphaproteobacteria; order Rickettsiales; family Anaplasmataceae; genus Wolbachia; species Wolbachia endosymbiont of Nasonia giraulti. The sequence continues at coordinate 24,976 of NZ_JAFEVH010000010.1, read as the reverse complement.
CAATTATGCCATCTTTTATTGCCTGGTTGTAACGTTCATACAACTTCCTAGCGCTCTTTGCATTAACTTTTGGCACGTTGTTATTATCTATTCCACTATATAACTGATATTCAGATCTACCAAGCTCATCGTGGGTTGTACCAAGCACATATATCAAGTCCCCTGGCATTTTCACATCAAGCGATACCGCATTTTCAATATTTTCTATAATTCCAATTGCTGAGATGAGTAATGAAGGTGGTGCAGAGATTATCACTTTCTCGCCATTTTTATCATATCCCTTGAAGTCATTGAACATACTGTCTTTTCCGGATATGAATGGTGTTTTAAATGCAGTTGCAAAGTTGTAACAAGCCTCTGCAGCTCTCTTTAGTTGCCACAATCTTTCTGGATTATAAGCATCACACCAGCAAAAATTATCGAGCAACGCTAGATGATTTATATTTCCTCCTGCAGCTACGTAGTTGCGTATGGCAGTGTCAATCGCACATGCTGCCATGTGATAAGTGTCAATTTCTCCATAACTTGAGCCAAATCCCTGCGATTTTACAACACCTTTGTTTGAAGAAAGGACTGGCCTCGAGACAACAGCTTCGCTGCACACTCTTCCCTTGCCTTGCAGTGGTTTCAGTATTGACGATCCTTGAACCTCATGGTCATATTGCACCACTATAAACTCTTTGCTGCGTATGTTTGGTCTGCTTAGCATTTCTTTTAGTTCAAAGGTGTCATGCAAGTAGCTGAGACTGGAATCCATTTCACGCTCAGCTCCACCATCGTATGGGTTTTGGCGTAAAATGTTTGCAGGCTTTACCTGCTGGATCCCAGTGTCAAGCACTGGGATGACAGGAAAGGATACAGCAGACTCCTTAGACCACGGTTTCGTCTGTAAATGCACTTTGGGATTACCGTCATGCAGAAATTCAGTTTCGATGTCCATTATTACTTCTCCTGGGGGACATTTAACAACGGCTTTGCCACTTTTGTTGAATTCTCCAATTACACAGACCTCCACATCATGTGTTTTCATGATTTGCTTAAACGCAGGAAGATTTTCTTCTGGCACTGCTAAGGTCATTCTCTCTTGTGATTCTGATATCCATATTTCCCACGGAGCCATACCATCGTTTTTAAGGAGAACCTTGCTCAAATCAACTTCAAATCCGTCTTTTCCCATTTCACCAATGGACGATGATAGACCTCCTGCTCCATTATCCGTTATTGCATTATAAAGACCAAGATCTCTTGCTTCTACGACGGCGTTGGATAATTTTTTTTGTGTTATAGGGTCACCAATTTGCACAATTGTTGAAGGACTGTTTCCCGACAATGCCTCTGAAGAAAAAGTTGCACCGTGAATTCCGTCCCTTCCAACTCTTCCACCAATAATTACGATTTTATCACCGTTTTTGGGTTCTTTTATGTGTGAAGGTGCATTATTTATATTCCGTGGAATAATTCCGATGCTTCCAACAAAAACTAATGGCTTTCCACAGAATCTATCGTCAAAGTATACTGATCCAAGTTGCGTTGGAATACCGGAGCAATTACCAGCAACATTAACACCGTGAATCACTTCTTTCATTATATATTTTGGTGGTAAGATTTTATCAGTACGCTCTTTATCTCTATAAAGTTTGCCTTTTGATTCTTTGGCAAAGCAAAAGTAATAAGTATTCATGATAGGTTCTGCACCTTTGCCAAAACCGACTATATCTCGGTTAACTCCAAGCACTCCAGTCATTGCTCCACCGAACGGATCGAGAGCTGAAGGACTATTGTGAGTTTCAACTTTATCTACAATCAAGTAATCGTCATCAAAAATTATTCCTCCTGCGTTGTCGGAGAAAACTGACACGCATATGTTAGAATTTATCTCACGCGTTGCACGCTTAATATAATGAGCATATAGACCGTCTTTTATTTCATCAATAGGGGAGCAAAAAATATTGTGTTTACAATGTTCAGACCAAGTCTGTGCCAGAGACTCAAGTTCAATATCATATGGATTTCTACCGAGTTTTTTAAAGTAATCCTTTATAGCTTTCATTGCTGCCAGCGAGAGCCCTAAAGTGCCATTACCATCGATTCCATCTCTGCTGATTTTTTCAAGCTCTTGGTCACTCACATTGAGTTTGACAGATTTTGCTCCATTATTACCTGGCGTCATCCCAGTGCTTGACACTGGGATCCATTCTTTTTTTTCCTGGTCATGCGATGTAATGACACCAGGTGTGATATTGGATTTACCATAATATTTCCAGCTATAGTTCTTACAGATAAGTGTGCAATATTCAGTGATAGGGTTGAATTCTTGTTTTATATCATCTTCAGTTGGCAAGTTCCCTTGACTTAGAATCAATTTTGAACTTCTTGCCTTGATAGAAACACTTTCATCAATGTGGCCTTTGCTCATTAGATATTCTCTAACAATTTGTTTTGCCGTGTTTCCTACGTTATCGGTCATGCCAGGTAAAAAGCTTATCTCCAAGCCCCACTTTGCTTGTGATTCTATGAAGTTATATTGAACTTCTTTAAGGTTTTCATTGTAGGAATAATAACGGCAGTCTTGTATGACTTTATTATAAAATAGCCCACAAATTTCTTCATGTAATTTTGATGGTAATTCTTTGCTTATGTAAATCAAGTAAACATTAACTACCCTTCTGCGGCCAACTTGTTCACATTTATTAAAAACTTCTATTCTGATGTTTGCCATGTAATATTGTGAAAGACTTTAATATATCATAGCATAAGAAACTGCGAGCACATTTATATTTTAAATAATTTCTATACAATAAAAGTGTTGTATTAATTGTTACTGTTAGTGGGAAGAGTTTTTACTGTTAATGTGAATGAGTCCCTTTTTGATGTGCTGGTTCAGCACATATTTTCTGAATATGAAAGAGAAAAAATTCCCGAGATAAAGATCATACTTCCCTGCAAGAGGGATGTGATAGCATTGCTGAGTGCATTCAAGAATTACAGAACTATAATTTTGCCAGAGATAGTTTCACTAGAAAACATTGATGAAGAAGATTTAATATTAAATCTTGATAGAGTTAAAGTTATTAACCCGACAAAGAGAACGCTGCTACTCATTCAATTTATATTGGAGTGGAATAAAAAACACAATGATAGTTTTCCAATCGATCTAGTTTACAGTTTGCCGTCATTACTTCAATATACCCAAATAGCGGATTGTTATCAGCTTGATGAGCATTCGAAGAAAATGGAGAATTTCATAAACTTACTTATCAAGACTTGGAGTAACACTTTAAAAAATTTAGGAGTAGTAGATATACTAAAGCATAAGAGTGACCACATAAACAATATGATAGCCTCCCTGAAGAAAGATCAGCATATGATCTTTATTGGAATTGGGAAGGAGGAGATTTATAAGTCGTTGATTAAAGCTGTATACGACCTGCCATTTGGAAAGATAATTTTACCTAATCTGAATTTGAAAATTAAAGAGAAAGATTGGCAATCACTTGATAAAAAACATTATCAATATTGCCTGAAAGATCTGCTCGATTATTTAAGTATAGGCAGAGAGGATGTAAGTTTTCTGCCAGAAGTGTGTTCTCCAGTGCCCAGACGCTCGGATCCAGAAAACTTAACTTTAAATGAGTGCACCAGGTGGCTGTACAATAGAAACTGGATTCCAGTGTCAAGCACTAGAATGACATCATCTACTACTCAAATTACCTGCAAATTACAATGTTCGTACACTAAAAATCAGAGGGCTGGGATGACAGGCAGTCCTGAACTAGATTATGTCTTTGATACAACTGCCGATCTAAGTAAAGTTAGTAATGGATATATTGACAATATTGAAGTCATCACTTGTAATTCCAGAGAGGAAGAAGCACAGGTGACGTCACTAATTATAGAGAATGAAGGTTATGAAAACGTTTCTTTGTTTGTTTTTGATAAATTACTTGCAGTTCGTATGGCGTGCCCCATATCGGAAAACTATTCTTATGTGACGCTTCTGCTTTATAGTATTGAGATTTTGAACTCAAAATGGAAAGGTGTGGCATTGCTTTCTCTTCTTAAACATAGGCTAGTGACTTTTGGTTACGCTCAAGAAGAGTACACTCGTATTTTATCTGAGTTTGAGATAGAAGTATTGCGTAGCTTTGATATAAATGGTCTTAAGGATATTATCAACGCTATTAGTACATGTAAAAAGCTAAGATATAAAGAAGATATATTAATTATTATCAGTAGATTGGAAACTATATTTAATCTTTTACTTAATCTTATAAATCATCCTATTTCTGCTATAGTAGCAGCTCATTTACAGTGTGTTAATGTGCTTTCTAATGTGAATTTTCTAGAGCTAAATGGTGAAATAGGTAATTTTACTCGCGATTTCTTAAATGCATGTGACGGTATAGCAATTGAGTGTTCCTTAGAGTTATACAGTCAAATCCTGATATTATTTTTAAAAAGGAAGTTTTTTTCTCCAGAAAATAACTTTGATAAATTTAGCTTATATCAAAATAAAGTTGTAATACTTGCTGGATTTAATGATATACCAAATTTTCAGAATCCGTTTTTGAGTGCACTGAATAGAGAAAAATTTAACCTTCCTTCTGTGCAAGAAGAGCAAGGGTACTTTTTGTATACTTTGCGCAATTTATTTGGTGCCGGCAAGGTTTATATTACGAGGCTAGTGAGTGATAGAAAATCAATTCTATTGCGCCATTTGGAAGTTCTGTTACAAGAACCAAAATATCCTTACCGCGATTGGCTAAGAATATTAAATACACCTGAGTATATTGTTCCATGTACTCAGCCTATGCCAAAACCTCAAGCCAAAGTCAGAGAAGAAAAAATGCAAGTGATGTCTTGCAGTGCAATAGAAAAGCTAATTCGTAATCCTTATTCGTTTTACGTTGAATATATACTGGGCCTTAAGCAATTGAGAGACTTGAATTTTAAGCCATCGATATTGGAGTTTGGCACTATGGTACACAATATTCTTGCAAGATATTTACGCAACGAAAAGTCGCTGATGAGTGTTGTACGAGAAATATTCTCGTCTAATCGATTCCACTTTTCAAATATGTGGTGGGTAAGGTTGCAGAGGATAATTCAATCTTTTGTTGAGTTTGATAGGACTGGAAACAATCAAGTTGAGTTGGAGAAGAGCTTTTCCTATCCGATATTTCATATTCCAGCGCGTGACACACAACTGCGCGGATGCTGTACAACTTCCACTAAGAAGAAGGGTGTCATTCCAGTGCTTGACTACTTGGATCCAGAAAATTTGATTGCAAATGAACACACCAGACAATTGTGTAATAATAGCTGGTCAGATACTCGAATGACAGAAGAAATTTTATTGACAGCAAGATGTGATAGAGTTGAGTATCTACCAGGTGGGCAAGTAGCAATTATAGACTATAAACTTGGTTCACCACCTTCCAATGAGGAAGTTATGTCAGGATTTTTCCCGCAATTAATTTTACAAGCTTTAGCAGTGGAATACACAACAAAAAAAGAAGTCTCGGAGCTTGCTTATTGGAAACTTGATTATGATAAAATAAAGGTTATTGCTTTGAAAGATTATAGACAAAAAATGCATGAATTTCAGAATATTCTACCAGATTTCTTATCTAATTATTTAAGAGATACTACTCCCTTTATTGTCTCTCCTTATTTTGATAAATTCCTGAGATTTAACAGCTACAAACAACTAGAAAGGATAGGGGAGTGGTTATAAATTATATCTCCTCTCATCCAGATCAAAATAGCTGGTTGTACAGCTGGTTTACTAAGTGCAGTAGGAGAATTACTAGATTGTGATATAGACTCATCTTTGCTAGACTCAAATAACCATAAAAAAACACTAAAAAGTGATTCAATCAATTTTAGCCATTAAAACTTGAATAGTGGCTAAAATAGCTTTAAACTGTATATTTTTTAGGAGGGGTATATGCCATCACAAAAACAGCTAAATGCGCAGCTAATTGATGCTGCTAAAGAAGGTGAGCTACGTTTTGTTCAGCAAGCCATACAGGGTGGAGCAATGATTAATACAATAGATGATGATTATGGGAGAACTGCTCTAATGTGGGCTTCCAGAAATGGTCAATTAGAGATAGTACAATACTTGATAGGAGAGGGAGCAAATGTTAATGCAGAATCTCCGGGAAACATAACTGCTCTAATTCATGCTGCTGCCCATGGTCATCTTGAGGTAGTACAACTTCTAATAGCAAATGGAGCTGATTTAAATGTGAAACGTAAAGGTCAATTCTCTGCCCTAACATATGCTATTGTAAATGGCAATACGGAGGTAGCAAAGCTTCTAACTAGATATCATTTAATAGCTAATCTTGATATGTCAATACCTCGCTTGCCTCTTCCTACTTGTATACCAGAGTTATCATCTTATTGGTATGACTGTAAGGATGAGCTCAATAAAATGAAGGAAGAAGATAGTGAATTATATAATTTTCTTGTAAGTAAGGGCATTGATGACCAGGTAAGAATTTGGACAGAGAGTGAGACAATACAAAATATTTCACAAGATAGATTAAATATAGAATACTTAATCTATGCTAAAGATTTAACAGGTAAAATAGAATTAGTGATATTTTTTCTTAACAACAGGGAAATAATCAATTCTTTATCGCGGTATTATAAGGTAAGAATTCAAACAATTGATCAGGTAAAAAGTCTACTTGATCGTTTCATAAGAGAACATGTAGAGCTTGAAGTAGAAATTGTTCCAGCACAATTAAACTTTAATACTAAAGAGTTACAACCCTCTAAACTAAAAATATTATCATTTGCACAAATGATTAACAATCATGCAGGATTATTTTCAGCTGCCAAAAATGGTCAATTAGAAACAGTAAGATACCTGATAGAAAAACAGAAAGAAGATATTAATTCAACAGATCACTATGGAAGAACTGCTCTAATGTGGGCTGCTGGAAGTGGCTATTTAGAGGTAGTAAAGTACCTGATAGAAACAGCAAAAGCAAATGTTAATGTGAAAGATGGCTATGAAAACACTGCTCTGAATTATGCTACTAGAAACGGGCATTTAGATGTAAAAGAATATCTGAAAAGTCATATACAAAAAGAGCTACGGAAGAAATACGTCTGCATTGGCGTGAGTGGTGCAATAGGTTATGTTGCAGGTATGACAATATCATGTTCTGCGGGAGCAGCGATTGCAGTTTGTGCAGCATCAGCTACCATTAGTCTAGCGTTAGGTGCAATTTTTGATTATACAATTGTAGAAGTAAAAAAAGAGAAAGCAAACACAGGTATAGCTTCTGTGCTTAAAGATGTTTTCACTATTCAAGCTCTAAGTAGAATAGCCTTATAGAGAGTGAAAGTAGGTTTATTGCTTAAGGTTGCATGATTGCCTTAATAACAATAAAAAAATAATAGAAGTAAAAGATATGACTTGAAAGTTTTCTAAGGTCTTCACTAAAAATGTCTCAACTTGACACTGAAATACAATTTGATTTAACTAATCATATATGTAGGTAATGTCAAACACTAGAATGAGGAAATATGGATAAAAAAGTTAGAATAGAATCAGATAGCTTAGGAAAAGTAGAAGTACCAAGTGAACATTACTGGGGAGCGCAGACTCAGCGTTCTTTGGAAAATTTCAAAATTGGTACAGAGAAAATGCCAGAGCCCCTGATTAAAGCGCTAGCAATAGTAAAACTTGCAGCAGCACGTGTTAACATGAAACAGGGTAGCATAGATAATAGAGTAGGGGATGCAATCTGCACAGCGGCACAGGAGGTAATAGACGGTAAATTTAATAATCAATTTCCGCTTGTTGTTTGGCAAACCGGGTCTGGAACGCAGACCAATATGAATGTGAATGAAGTGATCAGCAATCGTGCAATAGAAATTTTGGGCGGTGATTTAGGTAGTAAGTCTCCAGTGCATCCAAATGATCATGTAAACTGTGGTCAGTCATCAAATGACACTTTTCCAACAGCAATGCATATAGCAGTAGCAGAACAAATAGACCGCTTGCTTATTCCCAATCTTGAAGAATTATATAAAGCGCTAAATAATAAGGTTCATGAATTTAAAGATATAATAAAAGTAGGGCGTACTCATCTGCAAGATGCAACTCCTCTAACACTTGGGCAGGAATTTTCTGGCTGTGCAGTTCAGATTAAAAAGGGAATAGAGAGAGTAAAGTCAACTCTAAGCAATGTATATGAACTTGCACAAGGTGGCACTGCAGTTGGCACGGGAGTCAATACTAAAAAGGGTTTTGCTGAGGATTTTGCTAAAGAAGTGGCAAAAATCACTAATTTTCCATTTACTTCAGCAAAAAATAAGTTTGAAGCACTAGCAGCAAATGATGCTTTAGTTGAGCTCAGTGGAGCACTCAATACAGTAGCAGTAAGCTTGATGAAAATTGCAAATGATATAAGGCTACTTGGTTCTGGTCCAAGATGCGGAATTGGAGAAATAATGTTACCAGAAAATGAGCCTGGCTCTTCAATCATGCCAGGTAAGGTGAATCCAACTCAATGTGAAGCAGTGACTATGGTATGTGCTCAGGTTATGGGAAATCATGTTGCCGTGACAATTGGTGGCTCAAATGGTCACTTTGAATTGAACGTGTTTAAGCCGGTGATAATTTACAATGTTTTGCAGTCTATAAGACTTTTAGCTGATGCAAGTTTAAATTTTGCAGAGAAATGCGTAGTTGATATTAAAGCAAACGAAGAAAGAATAAAGGATTTACTAAATCAGTCGTTAATGCTAGTTACTATATTAAATACGCATATAGGATATGACAATGCAGCAAAAATAGCGAAGCTTGCTTATAAAGAAAATATCACTCTAAAAGAAGCAGCAGCAAAACTTCAACTGCTCACTGAGGAGGAGTTTGAAAGGATAGTGAAACCAGAGGAGATGGTAGGTTAAACTACCGGGAACGCTCAAAAAAGTGTGTCAAACCGCATTTTCAATTCAACTCAATTTTTAA
>NZ_JAFEVH010000010.1:0-15578 GCF_048054155.1 Wolbachia endosymbiont of Nasonia giraulti | reverse complement strand
TCCTCTCCTTTTAAACAATATGACCGAAGACTTTCAGGTCGCACCATTTCTCAAATGTATCAGAGATCCTTTCTTTTTATCATGAACTAATTAGCCATTTTTATAAAGCTCACTTTCAAAATATTTATTGACTGTATATTCTACTAATACACTGAACATTGCTATTATTGGAATAAAAAATAATATACCTATAAACCCAAAATATGAGGTGCATATGACAACTCCTAAAATAATGATAGTTGGATGTATATGAACTTTTTTTCCTATTAATAAAGGGACTAATATGCTTGAGTCTATTAATTGACCAACACTAAATAATAGCAAGACAGCAGCACTTTCAAACCATCCACTAAATTGAGTAATGGCGCTCAAAAATCCGATAATAATGTATAATAATGGACCTATATAGGGTATAAATGTTAATGTTCCTGATAAAATTCCAATCGCTACAGAATGCTTCAGCCCAATTATGCTAAGGCCCACGGAGTAAAAGATCATCATAACTATACATACGTTTAGCTGTCCCTTTAGGTAATTAGATATAATGAAATCTACTTTGGAAAAATAACCTGCAGCTTTTTCTCTGTAAAGAATGGGTATTAGTTTACTAACCTTTTCTACAATTGAAGGCCAATCACGTAATACATAAAAAAACACCATAAGCGTAATAGCTATTAATGATACCATGTAAATCAAACTAAAGCTTGAACTTAGCACTTGAATTATAAGATTACTGCCCATGCTAAGAGCATTTATAAAATAAGATATATAATCACTGTAATTTTCTACTAGATTTTTAGACAAGTGATCAAATAAACTATCTTCAGTTTTTATATTAAGAAATTCTAGCACAGAAGGAATCACTTTAAGTTTTAGTGAAGGTATCTTATTCACTAAGAAATTTAATATTAAAGTAATTTGAAAATATATAATAGGTAAAACAAATGTAATAACTAATATAAAAGCTATCAATAAGGCAAGTGTTATAAAAACTACAGAACATGAACGCGGTATTCTGTATTTTTCAAACTTGGTTACTAGAGGGTTAAACAAATGTGCAACAAAAACGGATATTAGACACGGAGCAATCATAGGACGCATCAAAAATAATGCCCCTATTATAAAAAGTAGTACACAACAAATAGTTATATGACGTTTTTGCATATGTCTAACATAGTCGATTTACCAAAAAATATACAGTTTTTTGTAAATACTATCTATTCATTGTTTTATTAAGTATTAGATCAGCTAAATTTTCATCCAATTCCCAACCAGATAAAACTCCGTTGTGCGGGTCATATTCAAAGCTTTTCAAATTAACGATTTTGGTCAAATTTCTATTTAACGATTGATTATCTTCTAGTCCTTTTGCTAATTGTGCAGGATATGGTATTAAGGTGTCTCTTTCATGATTAATGACCGCTATTGATATATCATTATTTTGTAGCTTTTGTATATTGCTTACTATATCAAAGTCTAAATTTAGGAACTTAAGCATTTTTTTTAACAAACAAGAGGGTAGTATGCTTAGAATTTTTGTCTGAGAAATTGGAAAATGCTTTATTGCATTGTAAAAAGAGCTGAAAGTGCTGGTAAAAATAATACCTCCGAGTTTAATATTTCTGTCTGTAAAATATTTCAGCACTTCTGATGCAATTGCTCCTCCAAAGGAATGGCCGAGAAGTATAATGTTTTCAGGCTTCACACCATTGTCAATTAATTTACTGATTTCTTTTATTGAAGGCTGAGACAAGCTTTGATTCTTATTTATAAACGGAATCATGAGTGGTGGTACAGATAAAAAGGTGCAAGTTAAAGCTGCTAAGATGGCTAAACTTGCTATCCTAGATGTCATTGGATTAGTAAGTAATATTAAAGTTGGTAATAGTATTGATGTTCCTAAAAACAAGAAACTAGCTATTGCGTAAGTTATATAGTTTTGAAATGCAATTGGGTATTTATGTGCATGAGTGCGAAAATTAGACCTATGGAGATATGTAGATCTATCTTGTATATACCTGGCCGCATTCTTATAATTATCACCTATTCCATGAAAAAATATAAGATGTATCTCATTTTCTTTATTATACTTAGCAACGTGTATTATTTTCCTCTAGCATATATTACACCTAGTAAAAGAATATTCTTTTTTGAGAATTGGATCAACTTTTTTAAAATGCTAGATAACTTGTATTAACACCGAAAATGGTAAGCATGCACACTAACAGACTTGAGGAATACAAGATAGCAGCATTAATAGTTGCAGCAGGAGTAGGCAGTAGATGCAATGCCAAAATCCCTAAACAGTATATAAAATTGGCAGGTAAGTCTGTTTTATTTCACACAATTAGAAAATTCTTAGCTAACCAGTACATAAGTTACATAAGAGTGGTAGTGAATGAAAGTCAAAAAGATTTCTATAAAGAAGTTACGTCATCAACTATAGATACTAAATTGCTGAGTCCAATATGTGGAGGAAAAAGCAGGCAGAGTTCAGTTAAACTTGGACTAGAGAGTTTGCAAAAGATCAATCCAGATTTTGTTATTATACATGACGCTTGTAGGCCTTTTGTATCAAATATTCTAATAAACAACTTGATTGAATCTATGATTAATGATCAATATACAGGGGTAGTTCCAGCAATAGAAGTCGAGGATACTATATCGTTGGTGAGTAATAATTTCATTGAATCTATGATTTCAAGAGAAAAACTTAGAGCCATGCAAACTCCTCAAATTTTTAATTTCAGAGAATTATTATCGTGCCATCAATCAGTCAAAGAATTTACTGATGATTCATCACTAATGGTGGAGCATAAAAAACATGTTGCGATTATTGAAGGTGAGAAAAAGAATTTTAAGTTAACTACAAAAGAGGATATCAATATGGCAAAACTTCTCTTTGGAGAGCCAAAATTCCGTGTCGGAACCGGTTATGATATACATAAATTTGTTAAAATTCAAAATGATGCTAAGAGCTTTATAAAAATTTGCGGTGTGGAAATTGAGCATAATATGGCAATAGAGGCACATTCCGATGGTGATGTTGCAATACATGCAATCGTTGATGCAATACTCGGAGCACTAGGATGTGGCGATATAGGAGAACATTTTCCTCCTAATTTCTCTAAATGGAAGGATTGCAATTCATCTCATTTTCTTGACTTTGCTGCTAAAAAAGCACAGGAAAAAGGATATAGCGTGTCTAATTTAGATATTACTATAGTTTGTGAAGAGCCTAAAATATCGCCTTACAAAGCAGGAATGAAGGAATTCATATCAAAAATATTAGAAATTAATGGTGAATTCGTAAATATCAAAGCAACCACAGCGGAAAAATTAGGTTCTATTGGAAGAAATGAGGCAATAGCAACGTATGCTTCTGTGCTATTGCGTGCAAATTTTTATTGAAGGTAGAAACGAAATAACTTACTTGACAAACTCCACCATTTCACTTCCATTGCAAGGAAAGTGGGAAGGTTTGTCAAGAAATTTCTATGAGCTACTTTCGACATTAATAGCTGATTCAAGTCTTCTATTCAAAATTTTCAATATAAAATCCAATTCATTTGAGTTGTTATAACGTATCATGACTTTACCCTTAGAATTACTGTCATTAATTTTGATCTTTAAACCAAGCTGAGAAGATATAGCTCCTTCTAATGCTGCCATATCTTGATTTTTAGTACACTTATGCTCTTTTCGGTCGTTATTTTGTTGTAAGTCTTTTATCAATTTTTCAGTTTGTCTAACGCTCAGGCCCTGAGAAACTATTCTTTCTGCAATACTTTCCGCATTTTCAACATTAATCAATGCTCTTGCATGACCCATAGACAATTTTTTCTCGTTGATCATTGTTTTTACTCCATTAGGGAGTGACAGCATTCGTATCATATTGGTTATGTGACTGCGGCTTTTGCCTAAAGTTAAGGCTAATTCTTCGTGTGTATAGGAGAATTCATCTATTAATTTTCTGTACGCCTCACCTTCTTCTATTGGATTAATATCTTGCCTCTGTATGTTTTCAATTATCGATACTTCTAAGCATTCCTTGTCATTTAAATCTTTTATGATAACCGGCACACTATCAAGATTTATGACCTTACTTGCTCGCCAACGACGTTCCCCTGCTACTATTTCATAACCTTCATTATTTGGATCTTTGCGCACCACAACAGGTTGTATTATACCATTTTTCTCTATCGAACCTGCAAGTTCTTTTAATGACTCCTCATCAAAATATTTTCTCGGCTGAAATTTGCTCGGGTGTAGTAATGAAATAGGTAACCGATCTTCTTTATTACCATAATTATCGCCTATGAGGCCAGCAAGACCTCTACCTAAGCGCCTATTGTCCTTCACGCTGCACCCTCACTTATCAGCTTTTTCTCTTTACAGATGCTCATGTGTTTCTTTAAAATTTCTTTTGCCAAACTTATATATGCTTGTGCACCAGGACACTTAAGATCATATACAATAGCAGGTTTTCCATGAGAAGGCGCTCCTGATAACCGTACATTACGTGGAATAATGGTCTCATACAAGGGGATAATAGTTTTATATACTTTATCATTTAAATATTGGCAAATATCATTTTTAATCTGCTCACTAAGTTTGTTGCGTCTGTCATACATTGTGAGCAATATTCCTTCTATTAACAGGAAAGGGTTTAGGTTATTTCTTTTTATCAGCTCTACAGTCTTAACTAAATGGCTCAATCCTTCCAGAGCGAAAAATTTACACTGAAGAGGAACAATAATCGAGTCAGCAGCGGTCAGAGCATTGATAGTAAGCAGACCAAGTGATGGAGGACAATCGATAATTATGTACTCATAATTATTACGTACTTTCTCTAGCGTATCTTTTAGTACGAATTTTCCCTGCTCAAGTTGTGATAGCTCAATTTCTGCAGCTGATAAGTCAACCACTGATGAAATCAGCGATAGATTTGGAATTTCCTTTATATTGAAAATTGCCGACTCCACCAATTCACTTTCTCTGCTCAGCAGTATTTTATATATATTTTTTTCTTCCCTGCTACGATAAGAAATCCCAAGTCCTGTACTAGCATTTCCTTGAGGGTCAAGATCTACCAGTAAAGTACTTTTTCCCACAGCAGCAAAGGCTGTTGATAAATTTATACTAGTTGTAGTTTTACCAACTCCACCCTTTTGATTTACTATTGCAATGATCTTGCTCACGCCTTTTATCTTATGTATAAAATAACTCTATTGTATATATGCAAGAAATTTTTGCATTAGAAAAATTTTTGTTGCCAATCATGCTCAAAGTAAACTGCCTTTTTTTGTCTTATGTAACACACTTTGAACCTTATTTCCTAACTCATTCAGAGTAAATGGTTTGGGTAAAAAATGGAAGTCTTCTATATTGATTTCATCGCTCTTTAAAAAAGCATCCTCTGCATACCCAGAAATAAAAATAACTTTGATGTTTGGCCTATGTATCAATGTTTCTTTAACTATTTCTGGACCACTCACCTCTGGCATGATTACATCAGTGATTATTAGATCTATGTGTTGATTTTTTTTTCTAATGATCTCTAGTGCCTCGCTGCCTATACTCGCTTCTATTACATTAAATCCTTTTCTTGTAAGAGCCTTAGCAGTAAATTCCCTTACTGAATCTTCATCTTCAATTAATAAAATTATACCATTACCTTTAATCTCTACCGGTTTCTCTATTTCTTTACTATCTTCCTCTTTATCATTTTCATCCGATATGTAAACTATGGGCAAAAATATGCTAAATTTAGTTCCATGATTCACTTTGCTAGCAACATAGATGTATCCTTCGGTTTGTTTAATAATGCCATATACAGTAGAGAGGCCAAGACCTGTACCAGAAGTAATATCTTTGGTAGAAAAAAATGGATCAAATGCCTTTTCAATTATATCACTCGTCATTCCACATCCAGTATCAATCACTTCAATCACAACATAATTCCCATGTTCAATCGTTTCCTTATCTGGAGAAAACATATCCTGAGGTGTAGAATTTAATGAATCAACCTTTTGATTAAAGGTTCGTATAGTTAACTCTCCCCCCTTTTCCATAGCAGCACCAGCATTAACTGCTAAGTTAAGCATAACTTGCTCTAATTGTCCTTGGTCAGCCCTAACAGCGCCCAAATCGCTACCATAATAAATATTAAATTTTATATTTTCACCTATTAATCTTTTGATCATTTCATAAAGATTAGCTATCGTACCATTTACATTAATAATCTTTGGCTGCAAAGTCTGTCTTCTTGAGAAAGCAAGCAGTTGTCTTACTAAATTTGACCCACGTTTTGCATTTTGCTGTATCTGTATTATATCTCCAAAAGATGGATCGCTAGCTGAGTGCTGGAGTAAAAGCAAATCACAAAATCCTATTATTCCGGTTAATATATTATTGAAATCATGTGCAATACCACCTGCTAATTGCCCTATAGCTTGCACCTTTTGATAATGCTCAAGTTTTATCTCTAGTTTTTTACGTTCAGTATTATCAATAAAATAACAAAGTATGAACATCACTTTATTATGAAGAAACTTATTAAAATATATTTTCATGTTATTACCGCCATTGAGCTGCACGTCAAAGGACGCATTATTTATCCTATTACTTGAAAAATATTCACGCACTTTCATATGATAACCATCTGATATCAATGCAAAG
Organism: Wolbachia endosymbiont of Nasonia giraulti; assembly: GCF_048054155.1. Taxonomy (NCBI): domain Bacteria; kingdom Pseudomonadati; phylum Pseudomonadota; class Alphaproteobacteria; order Rickettsiales; family Anaplasmataceae; genus Wolbachia; species Wolbachia endosymbiont of Nasonia giraulti. Next base: position 8,897 of record NZ_JAFEVH010000010.1, on the reverse strand, counting down.
ATAGAACCATTATTTGACCCCGCAAGTTTTACTAATGCTATATTTTTCTTTATAAAGTTGCCATTTATGTCGCATTGTGCAATAGCAATTGACGAATTTGTAAAACAAGGGTGTAGTTGATAATCAACAATATTTGATTCAGTTGGTGTTATAAAGCCGTGTATATAGCTATGATTGTATTTATCACAAAATATAGCAGTACTCATATAAGCCTTAAATGGAGCACCGCTTATAGTAAAAAACATAATTTCATTTCTGGTTATTGTATCGTCATACTTAGATTGAGATATAAAATCATTGATTGAGCTACCTTTTTCCAATTTTTTTAGTTCAAACATGTCTAAAAATCTTTTATTTACAGATAAGATACCTCCTTTTGTATTTGCAACGTAAGTTGCTATATTGTGTTTCTCTATCAACTCTTCATATACCTGCTCTTTGTTTACCTGTGTTGCCTTCAGTACAAAATACCCATTCGGTCTTGCTATTGGGGCTAATGATAAATTTAAAGTCTTATTACTATTTATAGCAATTTGTGGATTATCCGGTATTGGTTCAGAGAGCAAAAGAAAGTTAGATATTCTACTCTTCTTGCTTAGGGAAATGCATACTTTTACAGAAGTGTTATTTCTTAACGCATGATAGAGTGATTTTCTGTCTTTTTCTGACACATCTCCTGCTTCAAGAATTTTATCTAGCGTAACATCATCGTTTATGTGATCTTTAAACCTTTCGTAGAACCTCGCATCAGCATAAATAATACCCTCATCTTTATGTAAAATGAGACAAAACTCTGTATTATGATTCAGCGCATTTGCAAATATTGCATTTTGAAACTCTATGATATTAAGTAGATACTTGTAACGTTTTATATTATATACCACAAAGAGAGTCATTAGAATGCTAATTAATAAATTAATCTCTATATTAACATGCTGACTATATACATTAGAAAAATAGAGTACTGATATTGCTATTGGAGGTAAGAACATAATGACTGCCATCACAATAATTGACATCCCATAATTTCTTAGTATGAAGTCAACTCTGTTCTCTTTTTTGTTATCTATGTATCTTTTACTCATTATTATTGCTTGGCATCCTTGCACATATAAAAATATTCTACTATATTGATTTAATTATTATAGATTTATTAACATCCTTGATGGGTAGTTACTATCCCAATCTAATTAAGTCCTGTAAATATAGAGTACAATAATATTAATAAGCCAATAGAAGGTATTATGGAAAAACAAAAGGCACAAGCATTTGAATGGTTCTGCACACTGAGAAACAAGATCACCGAATCTTTCTTATCAATTGAGGTACAGTCATTCACAGAACCAAAAATCGAAAAAAGAAAGTGGAACCGACCAGGTGGAGGAAGTGGTGAATCTACAATTATCTTTGGTAATATTTTTGAAAAAGTTGGAGTAAACGTTTCAAGAGTATACGGAAAGCTCGAAGACTCAGCCATTAATGAAATTCCTGGTGCAAGTGAAAGCAATGGAGAGTTTTGGGCAAGCGGTATATCTTTAGTGTCTCACATGCAATCTCCCCTTATCCCTGCAGCACATATGAACACAAGGCTGATATATACCTCAAAACAATGGTTTGGTGGAGGAATGGACTTTACTCCAATTTATAAAGATGAGGGAGATTGCAAGTATATTCACGAATCAATTAAAGCAACTTGCAATGAGTTCAACATCGAATATTATCCGAAATTTAAAAAGCAATGTGATGATTACTTTTTTTTACAACATAGAAAAGAGCCACGTGGTATTGGTGGAATTTTTTATGACAATCTAACTTCTGGCAACTGGAAAAATGATTTTGAGTTCACAAAAGCAGTAGGTGAAGCCTTTTTAGAAATTTACTTACACATCATACACAAACATATGCAAAAATCTTGGACAAAAGAACAACGAGAAGAACAATTGATAAAACGTGGCAGATATGTGGAGTTCAATCTTCTTTATGATCGTGGTACAAGGTTTGGTTTAATGACTAATGGTAACCCCGATGCAATTATGATGTCGATGCCGCCTCTTGTTAAGTGGGTGTGAAAAGCGGTTATTAATATAAAATAAATCGTTATAGTTTAAAATTGTACCACAATGGTGAGCTTTTGTATAGAGGGGTACAATCATGGGTATAGTAGATAGTTTTTTAATTAAATCCGCTAGAAATAGCAATATAAGAGGCTTGAGGCTAGCTTTAAGTCTTCATAATATAGTAAACAGCTTTGAAAAACTCTTTTCTAGAATTAATCCTTTTAGGAACAAGGGGTCATTTGACTTGAATAATGATCAAACTTTAAATCGAGCTTTAGAGTATGCAGTAACAAATCTTGATCATAATGTAATGACGTTACTTATTAGTGCTGGAGCAAATATTAGTGAAATAAATAATAGTATAGGAAATGTAATCCTTCAATACAAAAGAGCATCAGAAGCTATGCAGTACGGAGATAAGGACAGTCTCAAAGATCGTAAAGAAAAATGTTGTTTAGTGCTTGGTGAGCTAATAAAAAAAGAAAGAAAAGAAATATTGGAGATTTTGAAACAAACGGAAAGTTGTGACAAGCTTGAAGAGGAAGTAGAGCTAAAATTTAAGGCCAACTCACCTAAAAAACCTCCTAGAATTTTTGAGCATGATGATATTTTACTTTTAAAAGAGCCCATTTATGATGAGGTATATGACGCTAAGGTTAGTAACTCATTAGAAGAGTTGAGCGTATCGGAAGAATCCATTTATGCTGAAGTATATGATTTGCATAAAAGATCTACTGAAAATTTATCATTGAAAGATAGTGGTTGTTCTAGTATATCAGGAGAACCTATTTATGAAGATGTAGATGATTTCTCAGAGCAAAAAAAGCCCACTAGCTTAAATCATAAAGAGCAACCAGAGCCTATTTATGCTAAGGTAGATTTATCGAAAAAGAGATCAGAAAGACAAGCAAAACATATAAAAGATAATTCTGGGACTTATCATGGATTAGTGCAGGATAAAGTGAATAATTTGCAAGTAAAACTAAATGAGCAAAGTGCTAATAAGCCAGCGAGTCAGCAAATCAAGACCAAGGCTGGCTTTAACGTAAAAGAAATAAGGCAAAATTTTGAGCGTAGAGATTCTGGATACGATTCTGGCTATGATTCAGATACAAAAGTTGAACAAAAATTAGAATTAGGATCTAAAGCTCCTAAATCTGAGATAGGTTCAGTAAGCATTGAACATGGGGTAATAGGAGGCTGTCGATATAAAATCACTGATATATCACTCTAACTGTGTGATTCAAAATAATTGAATTGACTTTATATGTATAATCGATATAACTCAGTTAGATTCAAGTCGACTCTTTCGTCTAGTGGTTAGGACACCACCCTTTCACGGTGGTAACACGGGTTCAAATCCCGTAAGAGTCACTCAAACAGAATGCAAATAACTAAAGTTTTGAATGAAAAAAATTAGGCTTTATGTTGAAGAAGCTTTATCACAAAATGTAAGTTCGGCGCTTCATCCACGACAAAGTCACTATATTTACAATGTAATGCGGCTTAAGAAGCATGATAACATCTATCTTTTTAATGGAAAGGATGGAGAATGGTTAGGAGAAGTAGTGAATATATCAAGTAAATCGACAAAAATTATAATAAAAGAACGCACTAAACAACAACAACATGAAAAAAATCTATATTTGTATTGTGCTCTGGTAAAAAGCGGCGCCTTAAGCAACATAGTAAGACAAGCAACTGAAATGGGAGTAACCTGCATTCAATTTATTTCAACAGAACGTACAGTAGTAAAAAACATTAACCTAAGTAGAGCGAAATTACAGGCAATTGAAGCTGCGGAACAATCCGGTAGGACAAGTATACCACAGATTTTTCTTCCTATTAATTTTTGTGAATTATCCGATTCTCAGAATAAAAATTTTGTTTTGTGTGATGAAACAGGTGAAGGACAACCTCCTAATAAAGTTCTAAAAGGCAAGAAAAACGTTGCTATTATTGTTGGCCCCGAAGGTGGTTTTTCATCTTGCGAACTTGATTCTGCCAATAAATTTTGTCAGAAACTGAGTCTAGGAAAAAGAATTTTGAGAGTTGATACTGCTGTAGTTGCTGCATTAACCTTCACCAATTGGTATAGCTAGATTTTTTAATATGGCTAGTGCAATTTGACACTCTATATAAAGAAATCTGCATTATATTTTTCCTAAAAGAAATAAATGAAACTTGCATTTTTCCGAACTATCGATACTCTTAGTAAAGAAGTCGGGGCGTAGCGCAGCCTGGTAGCGCATTTGGTTTGGGACCAAAGGGTCGGGAGTTCAAATCTCTCCGCCCCGAGATTAGAAAAATTACAAGAGCACTGTAACCTAAGAGCAATTTTTATCAGCAAGTAAATGATTGACAGCAGAATGAAGCTTTTTTCATATAAATCACTGCATATCATATTCTATCGCTCAAGTTTATAAAATAATTGACAATGTTAATTTTCTAATTTATAAATGGATTTTGAAGTGATTACCGAAGGAGGTATAGAGTTTGATTGAAGTATCAGTCCATTATGGTGATGTAGATAGAGCTCTTCCAGTGTTGAAAAAAATAATTCAAAAGGAAGGAAGAGGGCTCAAAATGAAAAAAAAATATCACGAAAAGAAATCAGAGAAAACAGCTAAAAAAAAAGCTGAAGCAAGGAAAAAGAGATATCAGCAAGAATGCAGAAGACAGCGTTATGGTTGGTAGTTTTTACTAAGGTTAATAATTAGTTATCTTATGAATATTCACGAATATCAAGCAAAGGAGATTTTACGCAAGTTTAATGTCCCGGTACCAAAGGGTTTTGTTGCTACATCTGCAGAAGAAGTAGAAACTCAAATAAATCAACTAAAATCTGACGTGTTTGTGGTTAAAGCTCAGATTCATGCAGGTGGTAGGGGTAAGGCTGGTGGCGTAAAGCTAGCAAAGTCAACTAAAGAAGCTCAACAACTTGTAAAGGACATGCTTGGCATAACTTTAGTTACTCATCAAACAGGGTCAAGCGGACAGCAGGTAAAGAAAGTATACATTGAAGAAGGTTCAAGCATTAAAAAAGAGTACTATTTGAGTCTAGTAGTCGATCCAAAGCTTAGTAGGCTAGTATTTATATTTTCTTCAGAAGGTGGAATGGATATCGAAGAAGTGGCAAAAAATTCTCCTACAAAGATTGTGAATTTTAATATTGACCCTGCTACTGGTTTTACAAGTCTTGATAACAATAAGCTTTTCAATAGCTTTAATCTGAGTTCGGAACAAATAGGAAAGGTAACGAATATTGCAAAAAATATATATGATGCGTTTATTACAACTGATGCGAGCCAGATAGAAATTAATCCACTAGTTGAAACGAATGCCGGAGATTTTATTGCACTTGATGCTAAAATTAATTTTGATGACAATGCTCTATACCGTCATTCAGAAATCGTGAGCCTACGTGATTACGATGAAGAAGTCAAAGAAGAAATAGAAGCTTCAAAGCATGGGCTCAGTTATATAAAAATGGATGGCAATATTGGCTGTATGGTAAACGGTGCAGGTCTTGCTATGGCAACAATGGATATAATAAAGTACTACGGAGCAGAGCCTGCTAACTTTCTAGATGTTGGTGGTGGAGCGAGTAAAGAAACTGTAACTGAAGCATTTAAAATCATATTGTCTGATAGCAACGTAAAAGGAATTTTGGTTAACATATTTGGTGGTATAATGCGTTGCGATATTATTGCAAGTGGAATTGTTGCGGCTGCAAAAGAAATGAGCATTAAAGTTCCTCTAGTGGTTAGATTATCAGGTACTAATTTTGAAGAAGGAAAAAAAATTTTAGAAGAGTCGGGATTAAATATTATTGCTGCAGATGAGCTAGATGAAGCCGCGCAAAAGATAGTAAAAGAGGTAAAATAAAGCATGTCCGTTTTAGTAAATAAAGATACAAGGTTAATATGCCAGGGTTTTACTGGTGCACAAGGTACGTTTCATTCAGAACAAGCTATTGACTACGGGACGAAAATGGTTGGCGGTGTAACTCCTGGAAAGGGTGATAGCACTCACCTTAATTTACCAGTTTTTAATACTGTAGCAGAAGCTAGAGAAAAAACTGATGCGAATGCTACGGTAATATATGTACCTGCTAAATTTGCTGCTGCTGCAATACTTGAAGCAATAGATGCAAAAATAGAATTGATAGTTTGTATTACAGAGGGCATTCCTATACTTGACATGGTAAAAGTGAAGCATGCACTTACTGGCTCAAAAAGCCGATTGATTGGGCCAAACTGTCCAGGAATTATTGCACCCGAAGAATGCAAAATAGGAATTATGCCAGGACATATTCACAAACGTGGACATATAGGAATTATGTCTCGCTCTGGAACTTTAACTTATGAAGCGGTAGCACAAACAACCGCTGTTGGTCTTGGTCAGTCAACATGTATAGGAATTGGAGGCGATCCTGTTCATGGCATGACGTTTGTTGACTGTATGGAGCTCTTTTTAAAAGATGACGATACTCATGGTATTGTAGTTATTGGTGAAATAGGTGGAAACGAAGAAGAAGATGTATCACATTTTATAAAGGCGGAAAAAACTAAAAAACCAATTATTGGATTTGTAGCAGGCCAAACAGCACCTCCAGGAAGACGTATGGGGCACGCTGGAGCTATTATTTCTTCAAGTGGAGGAAGTGCTGGTGCAAAGTTAGAAGTTATGAAGAGTGCTGGAATTGCAATTGCAGAAACTCCTGCTGTGATTGGTAAAAAGGTGTTAGAAGTAATGAGTGTCAGTGCCTAGCCTAGGTCATAAAAACCCTATATCCCCAGTCATCAGTATATTTTTTGACCACTCAATCAGTAACTGACCTCCTGGTAAATGTACTGAAGTTTGTTTAGTAGCCAAACACTTACGAAGTATAGATGCAACAAATGCTGCACAAGCCGCACTACCACATGAAGCAGTAATACCTGTTCCTCTTTCCCAAACTCTTAAGTTTATTTCTCCAGATTTTTCTATTTGTGCAATACTAACATTTGTTTTCTGAGGAAATAATTCGTGATTTTCTAGCTTTGGTCCTAAATTCTGCAATGGTATTTCGCTTATGTTATCAACAAAAAAAACTATATGAGGGTTACCAATATTTACTGCAACTGGCTCTTTCAGCATTTCAAGCTCTATAGGTAGATAAAGGGGATCGCATTCACAAGAAAGAGGAATTTCATTCCATTTAAGCAGTGGTTTACCCATATTGACCTTTATTGATTTATCGCCTACTTTAAAACATTCTAAGATACGATTATTTATCAGCTCAATAGTGATATATTCAGTACCTTTTTCTAACATTATCAAATATCCAACACAGCGTGCTGCGTTTCCACACATTTCAGCTCGACTACCGTCAGCATTGTAGATATGCATAAAGCAGTTTGCAGCATTAGACATTGTTATAATTATCACTTGATCACAACTGCCTTGATCAGCAATTTGCCTATAATTCCAGTCTAAATTATTTGCTGAACGTGAGTCTATGATAACAAAACTATTGCCAGTACCGTGCATCTTTACAAACGGGATCTTGTCTGTTAGGTTACTTACCATTATAGCAAAATTATATAAGTGAAAATTTTTCTTCTAATTACAGCTGTTTTGTATTCTATAGTTTTCTGTAATGTGAGTGCTAAGTCAATACCGGAGAACAGCAAAATGCTCTTTTGGCAAACTGGAGTTAGAAAGGGAGCAAATGTTTTCAATAGAAAAGTTGATAGTGACTTAATCAAAGCAGCAAAGGAATACAAAATTGGTTTTATTCGTCTTGCTCCTGACAAATTTGAAACTACGCAACGTGACTTCCTCTTAGGCAATGCAGACAATTATCCGGGCCTGATTTCCAAAGACCTGAAAGTTCTGAAAGATGTTTTAGATGCTTTTCATCAACAAAAAATACCAGTAGTATTAACGATGCTTAGCTTACCTGGATCTAGATGGAAGCAAAATAATAACGATAAAGATGATTTACGTTTATGGTCAGATCAAGCTTTTCAAAAACAAGCAGCAAAATTTTGGCAAGATCTTGCGAAAGAGCTTAAAGATCATCCTGCTATTGTTGGATATAATATCTTAAATGAACCACATCCAGAAAGGCTTTATAATACTGCAGATTCGGCTATTTATAACGTAGAACAAAACAAAGTTCAGAAGAATCTATTTGGCTTTTATAGCAGCGTGGTAAACAGTATCCGCCAAGTTGACTCAGAGACCCCAATAATACTTGATAGCAGCAGTTATGCTGACTCTAATACTTTTAACAAATTTGAACCAGTTAGTGATAAAAATGTTCTTTATTCATTTCATATATATGAGCCCTTTGCTTATACAAACTTAAAATTAAACCAAGGTAACTTTGCCTACCCTGGGCATATTCAATCTTCTGATACAAATAAAATGGAGCATTGGGATAAGAATCAGTTAAAATCATATATAGAACCAGTCAAAGTTTTCCAAGAGAGATATAATATACCAAATTATAAGATCTTTGTTGGAGAGTTTGGCGGGCATCGCTGTTCAAAAGGATTAGAGAACTATTTTCGAGATCTTACTTCTATTTTTAATGAATATAATTGGCATTTTGCTGTTTATGGCTTTCGAGAAGATATGTGGAATGGTATGGATTATGAACTTGGAAGTAAGAAATTACCGTGGAAAGATTGGCAAGCAATTGAAGAGGGTAGGATGAAAAAAAGTTATTTGCCAGATAATCCAGTTTTTAAGATATTAAGAGAAGAATGGTCAAGTCAGCTCGCTGGCCATTCGTCATAAAAAAATGGGAACGTTCAAAAAAGTGTGTCAAACCGCATTTTCAATTCA
>NZ_JAFEVH010000009.1:0-43730 GCF_048054155.1 Wolbachia endosymbiont of Nasonia giraulti | reverse complement strand
TTATTACTTTTTTTTCGGTTTGACACACTTTTTTGAACGTTCCCTTGCTAGTTATTGTAACATCACTTTAATTTGGTTGTGTTTTACTAAAAAAACTTTAGATTTATTTTGTAATTGATACTTAAATATAATGACACAATCTTGGAATTTATTGCAGAAAGGCCAAAAGGAAGGCTATAAAATTGCGTATATCAATGCTCGTATTATTGACCCGGAAACTAAACTTGATATAAAAGGTTCATTGTTAACTGAAGGGGATAAAATTGTTGATTTTAGCGAATCATTACTTTCAACAAGTGGAGTTGATGAAACAATAGACTGTAAAGGGCTTGTTCTAATGCCAGGACTTATTGACATTCACGTGCATTTTCGTGAACCAGGTCAAGAGCATAAAGAAACTATACATACGGGTAGCAAATCTGCAGCTGTAGGAGGCGTTACAACTGTAGTTTGCCAGCCAAACACTGTTCCAGCGATTGATAGTGTTGTCTTGGCTAAATATTTGAAATATAGAGCACTTGAAACTTCACATGTGAATGTTGAATTTTACGCCAAAATTACCACTTCGGAAGAAAAATTAACTGAAATAGCGCTTTTAAAGGAAGCAGGTGCGGTTGGGTTCACCGATGATGGTATGCCAGTTATGAATCCAATGATTATGAGACAGGCACTGCTTTATTCAAGTATGCTTGGTGTTCCTATTGCTCAACATGCAGAAGATTTAAATCTATCTGCTGGTGGCGCAATTAATGAGGGTAAGATTTCTGAAGAATTGGGAGTAAAAGGAATCTTGAGTGCATCAGAATCGGTTATGGTAACTCGTGATATACTACTAATGAAGGACATAGAAAATGTACACTACCATATTTTACATGTCTCTTCAAAAGATTCACTTGATGCTATTAAACGAGCAAAAGATTTGGGGTTAAATGTTACATGTGAAGTAACTCCTCATCACTTTACTTTAACTGAAGATATAGTAAAGCAACATGGAGCAATCGCAAAAATGAATCCGCCACTTCGTACAGAGGAAGATCGTTTAGCTATGATTGAAGGTTTAAAGACAGGTGTGATTGATTGTATTGCAACCGATCATGCTCCGCATGATCTTAGTTCTAAAGATTTGCCACTTGAAAATGCTGCATTTGGTATTGTTGGCCTTGAAACAATGCTGCCCATTTCACTTGAACTATATCACAGTGGACAAATGGGTCTACTTGATGTGCTTGCAAAATTGACATATAAGCCTGCAGATATCATACATGTGCCACGTGGCCGCATACAGAAAAACCTTGCAGCGGACTTAATTTTAGTTGATTTGGATCATGAATGGAAAATTAAAGTTGACAACTTTGCTAGTAAATCAAAAAATTCCCCTTTCGATGGACGCAAAGTGAAAGGGCGCGTAATACGTACCGTTGTGTCTGGCAAAACTGTATACTTACGGAAGAGTTAGTTATCATATAGTTGTGCTTTGAATTTCAACCAATTGTAGAGATTGAATATAAGTGGTAAAATATAGCCACTGAATAAAAAATATATGCTAATTAGTACGACATCGGAGCTGGAGAATGCATGTGAAGAATTGATGGCAAAAGATCCAAAATTTATAGCAGTGGACACAGAGTTCATTAGAAACAATTTAACCTACTATCCTAGATTATCACTAATTCAAATTTCTTACGGAGAGAAGAGTTTTATTGTAGATGTGTTAGTACCGGGAATTGACTTATCGCTTATTAAGAAAATAATGCTGAATCGAGAAATAACCAAAGTTTTTCATAGTTGTCGGCAAGACATAGAATCCTTACTCACCGTGCTTAAATGTGTTCCTACTCCCATTTTTGATACCCAAGTTGCTGCTATGTTTTGTCATTATTATCACGACTTTATTGGTTATTCAAAAGTAGTAGAGCAATATCAGGGGGTAGCGCTGGATAAAATTAAAGCTAAAAATTCAGACTGGTTAAAACGGCCATTATCTGAGGATCAATTAGATTATGCAGTAAATGACGTGATACACCTATATGACCTACACCAAATATTGTGCAATAAACTTGAAGAAAATAATAGGATAGGCTGGTTTCAAGAAGAGATGGAATCAATAGTTGACGTTAATAAGTATTTGCATAATCCAAAAGATGCATGGAAGAGGATTAAATTTAATTATGAAGCAAATCCAAGGTTGATGTTAACTGTTAAAGCAGTTAGTGAGTGGCAAGAGACCTTAGCACAGCGTTACAATATAAATCGTAATAAGGTAGTCAATAATGCCGTAATAACTGGTTTAATTGAAAAAAACGTGGAACATATTGATGACATTTTAGATGACCTTAAGAGAAACACAAATATAAAAGAGGAAGATTTATTAGAATTTATAGATATTTTCAATGAGAATGAGAAGGAATTTGTGCAGCAAAATTATACTCTGTCAGATAATTATGATAAATCTGTATTTGATATACTCTCGATTATTTTGGAGAGCAAATGTAAGGAAAATAACATATCAAGAAAGTTAATTTCATCAAAAGATGAGTTAGCTGGCTCAATATCTGGGCAGATAGATAAACTATTCAAGGGATGGAGATATGATTTTTTCGGCAGATCAGTAGAATCGTTTTTGAATGCAGGCTCAAGGTTTGAAATTTTAACGGTAAAATCTGCTGATAGTATAGCTAAGATTCGGAGTAATCTTGTGGAGAATAACCGTATCACGTGTTAAGGTCTAACGAGTTTATTATATCTTTCACTTGAGAAAGAACATTTGCACTGGTATCGATGATAAAGTCGCTCATTTGCTTTTTTTCTTCAATAGGTAGCTGAATACTAGACATTAGATCCAGCTTTTTTTTATCCATATTACGCTCACTAAGCCTTTGAGCTTGTACAGTGCTATCTGCATGGATAAAAACAATAAAATCGCAATATAAACGGAATCTCGTTTCCAGTAGGAGTGGAATGTCTAGGACTAGGAGTTTTCTGTCGTTTTCTTTCTCCTGAGCAATAAAAATTGCTAATTCACTCTGCACAGCAGAATGCACTAAAGATTGAAATTGCTTCCAATTTTCATCGTAGGCCAAAAAATATTTAGACAATACTGCTCTGTCTATTTCACCATTTACTATCACCCCAGGAAATTTTTCTTCTGCGTAACTTATTATGTTTTTGTTTACTTTATAAAGCTGGTGCATGACAGAGTCGGCATCAAACAAAGCGGCACCAAATTCTTTAAAGCAATTGGCTACAAAGCTCTTTCCAACTGCAATCCCACCTGTTAAACCTATGATCATATAGCAAATTTCTTATAAAACTATATTTATAGCATCTCCTATGCCTATTTAAAACTGAATGCATAGGTATAAAAAAGAAAAGCTATTATTTTTTTAGTAATTCAGTAAAATAGATTGAAAGATTAAGAGGAAATTTTGAAAGATAAGATAAAAAAGATAGTGATTTCAGGGAAAAAAGTCTGGCCAATCGTCGAGGGCGGTAAAGGCATTGCAATCAGTGATGGAAGATCAAGTGGGGCATTTGCTGCAGCAGATGCTGTTGGTACGTTTTCTGGTGCAAATGCTAAACTTATTGATGACAATGGTGAGTTGGTGCCGCTGATTTATAGAGGTAAAACAAGAAATGAAAAGCATGAGGAATTAATTAAGTATAGTATTGAGGCTGGAGTTAGTCAAGCAAAAATAGCGAATGAAATATCAAAGGGCCGTGGAAGAATACATATGAATGTGCTTTGGGAAATGGGAGCAGCAGAACAAGTCCTTCATGGCATATTAGAAAAAGCAAAAGGCTTAGTTCATGGCATCACTTGCGGTGCTGGTATGCCTTACAGGCTTGGAGAAATTGCAGCTAAATATCAAGTTTATTACTACCCTATTATCTCATCGGCGCGCGCTTTTAAAGCGTTGTGGAAACGTGCTTACCAAAAAATATCTTCTTTTTTACTTGGTGGAGTAGTATATGAGGATCCGTGGCTTGCTGGTGGTCACAATGGACTCAGTAATAGTGAAGACCCAGAATTACCGCAGGCTCCATTTGAAAGAGTTGCAGAGCTTAGATCTTTCATGAATGAGGTCGGTCTTTCTGAAACGCCAATTGTTATGGCGGGGGGAGTGTGGAATTTGAAGGATTGGGAACATTGGTTTGATAATTCGCAAATCGGACCGATAGCTTTTCAGTTTGGCACTCGTCCACTTTTAACAAAAGAAAGTCCGATTTCTACGGAGTGGAAAAAGAAATTACTCACTTTAGAAGAAGGTGACGTATTTTTAAACAAATTTAGTCCGACAGGATTTTACTCATCTGCAGTAAGAAATAGCTTCATACATGAGCTACAGGAACGAAATTCACGTCAAATAAAATTTTCAGAAAGTGCGAGTGGAGGGTTTAATAATGAATTTGCAATAGGTAGCAGAGGTAGAAAGATTTACCTCACTGCAAAAGACAAAGAGCTAGCAAATGCATGGATTAAAGCAGGGTATACAGAGGTAATGAAAACTCCAGATACAACTGTTATTTTTGTGACACCAGGCAAATTTGCGGAGATAAGACAAGATCAAATTAATTGCATGGGATGTTTGAGCCATTGTCTGTTTAGCAATTGGAAAGATCATGGTGACCATTCAACAGGGCGAAAGCCAGATCCACGGAGTTTCTGTATACAAAAGACACTGCAAAACATTGTACATGACGGCAATGTTGAAAATGAACTTATGTTTTCTGGACACAATGTGTACAAATTTAAGCAAGACCCATTTTATGAGAATGGCCACGTACCAACAGTAAAGGAGCTGGTGGAAAGAATATTGACAGGTTTATGACTAACTTGACAAGAAGACATTATTCTATATAATTTATAGTAATAACTGTTTATTAATTTAATCTTAATTTGAGGAGAATATCTATGTGCGATAGTGTTTTAAAAAGGTATGCACTTGCCTATATAAAAGAAAATGGCAGTGACGAGAATGTTCAAGAATTTTTAAGTTCTCGTGGTATGCAAAATATTGATAACTGGAGTGATAAAAATTTTGAAAATGCGTATAAGGAATTTAGGTGCTATAACCCAACTAATGAACACAATATAGGAAGTGATCGACATGATAGTAGGCAACAACCTACAAGCCCTCAGGTTACACACGTACATGTACACAATAATAGAGGTTTAGATTTTTGGGATTATTTTCTACTGCGTAGCCTATTTAGTGGTAATACTACAGTGATAAATAACCTTGGTTCCGGTATCAGTAACCAGCCAAGCAGAGAAGATAAGAAAAAAGACGCAGAAGACAACAGGAAATTATTAGCTTTAGGGATAGTAGCTGTAGTTGCGTGTGTTGCTTTCCATGCTTTAATGTGTGTTTGGTACAACAGCAGCGAAAAAACGGCTAGAAAGTCAGAAAAGGTAGATTACCTGGATAATAAACTTAAAATGTTCAGAAATATAGAATTTGCAGTTGGTGCAATTTCTTTAGCAGCTTTAATAGGTTGCGCTATTAACCCAGTCTTACCAGTTTGGGGTTTAGTCATTCTTGGCATTAATTCTCTTGTGTGTCTTGCTGGTGGCTTGGCTTTTCATATGAAACATGAGAAAGAGTCAGAAAATATTAAGAAGGCTGAAGAAGCGGTAGATTATTATCATAAACCAGGATCTGGGCATAGCTCTGGAGGTTCTTCTCATGATGCACCACCTCCTTACGATTTTAATACTGCTCCAACTGCTCCTCCTCAAGGTGTATTTAATAATTCTTACCCGGAGCAATGTGTTGGAGGTTATGGACCTTACTCTAACTAAAGCGTAAATCACTTACAGGATACCGCTGCAAAACGCAGCGGTATAATGGCTTTTCAGATTGCTTGTACGATAGGATATATATTGATTTTTATTACTAGTGCAGATACGATAAAGCTTTAAGCACTACAAGATGGAGCAATTTGAGAGCTTTTACATCACTACGCCAATATATTATGTAAACGACAAGCCACATATCGGCCACGCATATACTTCCCTTATCTGTGATGTTACAGCTAGATTTATGAAATTAGCTGGAAAGAACGTTAAATTTACTACTGGTACAGATGAACATGGACAAAAAATTGAAAAAGCAGCTAAAACAAAGGGAATAGAGCCAAAAGAATTTACAGATGAAATAAGTGTTACATTCAAAAAATTAGCTGAGCTAATGAACTTTGATTATGATGATTTTATTCGCACCACAGAAGAACGTCATGAAAAGGCAGTTATAGCTCTATGGAATAGGCTTGAAGAGAGAGGACAAATATATCTGGATTCTTACTCAGGTTGGTATTCAGTTCGTGACGAAGCGTTTTATCAGGAATCAGAGTTGATAGATGGCAGGGCACCAACAGGTGCTGAAGTTCAGTGGATAAAAGAAGAGAGCTACTTTTTTCGTTTGTCAAGTTGGCAAAATAAATTACTAGAGTTATACGCAAATCAGCCGAATTTCATCTTTCCTGAGAGCAGAAAAAACGAGGTGGTATCGTTTGTAAAATCAGGACTTACTGACCTTTCGATTTCTCGTACTAGTTTTAATTGGGGAATAAAAGTACCAGGGAATTACAAGCACGTAATTTACGTTTGGATAGATGCGCTCACTAACTATCTCACGTCAATAGGCTTTCCTAATATAGAAGATGAGGAATATAAGAAATTTTGGGCAAACTCTTTTAACGTTCATGTGATCGGTAAAGACATATTGCGTTTTCACGCTGTATATTGGCCAGCTATTCTTCTTGCAGCAGATTTATCACTGCCAAAGCAAATTGCAGTTCATGGTTGGTGGCTAAACGAGGGAGAAAAAATATCCAAATCCCTTGGTAACGTTATAGATCCAATTGGTCTGGCAGAAGAGTTTGGTGTTGATCAACTACGCTATTTTCTCCTTCGGGAAGCAAGTTTCGGTCAAGATGGTAATTTCAGTAAGAAGAACATGATCAGCCGCATAAACTCAGAGCTGGCAAACAATATAGGCAATTTAGTGCAAAGAACAATTTCATTTCTGCACAAGCAATGCTCTGGAATTGTACCAGCAGTTGATCGCAACTTGCTTAAAGATGATGAGAGTTTACCAAATTGTAAAGCCATAATTGATCAAGTGATGGATCATCTATCAAAGTATGAATTTAACCAGATTATACTACTGATTATCAATATCTCTTCCAAGGCCAATGCTTACATAGATAAAAGTGCACCCTGGACGTTAAGTAAAACCGATAGAAAGCGCATGGATTTAGTAATTTACAAACTACTCGAATACATCAGAATAATTGGTATTTTATTGCAGCCAATTATTCCAAAATCAGCAGAAATGATGCTAGATCAATTGCAAATTCCAAAAGAACAACGCAACTTACAATCTCTGTGCAATGCGTGCGTAAGCTTAGGCATTACACTGCCTAAATCTACGCCGATTTTTTTGAGGATCGATATTTAAAGAATCCTTGGTAAGCCGTTACAAGACTAGACTGAGTTGGCCGTTCTGTAGTTAGCCTTTTTAATTCAACAGAGTCAAAAAAAGTGCCTTGGCGTTTTGATGTATCTATACCGTTATCTACTTTGGAAGAAATGATTGAGATGCACCGAAATTATTTTTAGCACTCTTAAAAGAAGAATTTAACATTTCGTGAGACTCATCAACTTTACTTTTCAACATAGTCTGTGGAGTAGGTACATGGTGAGCAGATGGTAAATTTACAGTAGAATTACCATCTGCTTGGCCTAGATGTGCCTGCTGCTCAGATAATCCAGAAGCAGGATCTAAAGTACATACGGGAGTTGGAAACAACTTTGATGCTAAAGCTGCTACTATAACTGATGCGTACGTTGCAATACTACTAAATTTTACAATCTGAGTTGTTCTATCTTTTAGTTTCGGTTGATCACCTGTTTCTTTTGCTACTGCATGCAATTTTGGTTGATTACCTTCTTCTTTAAATAAATTGCTAAGAGCTTCAGAATCTAAAACTTCTTCTTGATTTCTTTTTTTATGCTCTTGATGCATTTTCTTAGCATCTTCATCAGAATTAATAATGTATTATACCTTTTTATCTAGTTGTTTTTGCATTTTAGCTTTTTCTTTGGCATTTTGAGCATCTAAACAAGAAGAAGTAATTGTTAGCTCTTTGCAGTGCAGCTGAAAGCGCAAAAACTAGAGCAGAAAATACGGCACCACTAATAATAAATGGAAGGCCAACACTTAACGCTGCAACTGGAGCTAAGAAACTAACATAAGGAGCTGCAGCAAACACTCCTGATGCTAACAAAGTTGCTATAGCTAAAGTTACTACCCCTTTTTTACAGTAAAGGTAGCAAAAAAAGCTACAAATCTATGTAGTATTTAAACTCGCTCCTACTGGGACCTGAACCTAATCCACTACAACATATCAGAAAACATTATCTCTATTTTTTCTGGTTACACACTGAATTTTTTCTCAGCATAATGATTATGAGATTGCTTTTTAGCTTGGTTTTACTCAACTAAAGCTAAGTTATTAGAAATTACCTGGTTTATTTGAGCGTTAGCAATATGAGTATCTTGTTGTCTACATTTAGTACAATACATAATAGATGCAGCTCCAATAGCAGCTCCAACACAAGCAGCTCCAGCAATTAAGGCAATTTGATTAAAGTCTTTGTTATAACCTTGGTTAAATCCTTCACTGTAGCCTTTTTTGTAGCCCTCCATATAACCATCTTCATAACTTTTTTGTTGTGCAAAAAAACCATAAGCGTATGTAAATAATGCTCCTCCTGCAGCGTAAAATATACCCTGTATTCCAGGTTTGATTATGTCTGGAACAAGCCTAACGCCATTCTTTATTTCTTGTACTATAGAAATTGTTGTTAAGTTCTTTATGTTAAAATCATTGATATTCATTGCTTTTTGTAAAAAAATTAAGCTATATACTTTATATCTTAACATTAATTTAGTTTTAAAACAAATTAATATTTTAATATAAGTTTTCTCTTTTGTAGAGAATCTGCTTTTTCTTGTTTTGTATGAACTTAGAAAATTTTTATTGTCCCAAATTTGGGAGAAAAACCCTGGACCATCCTTTTAAGAATATAATTTTAAGGTGAAAAATCTCAAAGAATGTGGAATATTATAGAAAAAGCAGTCACTCTGTATATATGTCACATAGTGTGGATAACAAAATATCGATATCCAGTATTAGTTGGAGATATTGGACAGAAAGCTAAAGAAGTTGTACAAGAAGTATGTGCAAATAATCAAGTAGAGAGGTAGAGTTGCGTCAACATGTATACGTTTCTGTACCCCCATACTTAAGTATTAGTAAGTTAGTGCAGTTAATAAAAGGAAAAAGTTCCAGAAAAATCCACCAAAACTTTCCAGAGCTGAAAAAAAGATACTGGGTTATGGGCATTTGTCAGGACTAGCGGAAATGTAACTGACGAAATGATAAAAATTATATTGAAAATCACTTTAAAAAAGAAGATAAATTTGGTAAGTCGAAAGTTAGCATTATATGCTCTCTCTCAATCTTTGGATTTCAATCCATAGTGGTTGAATCTAAATAGGTGAATTTACGTTACCTAAATTAGTTACTTGTGATGAAAAATATATCAGCAAATTTTCAATCAACAACAGCTAAAGACCTTTCTGCAACGTTGATTTCTCTTATATCTGTAACTTCGTCATTCTGATTAAACGAAATTTGCAGGGACTTACTACTATACTTCCTTTTTCCTAAAAAGTTGGCTTGTTTAATTTTATATGAGATATAGTACCAAACATTGTCATCGAACTTTGATACTAATGTTGGTGATCCTAAAGTGTGAACCACTTTTTCTTTATCGTCACCTACTTTTATCTTGCTCCACAATTCAACACTAATGCCAGGAGCTCCGTGATTGTGAATAGTGTGAGTGCAGCTCACTGTAAATAATAAAATAAAAGATATTAATACTCGCATTTCTGTTGATAAATTGCTTGAAGCTATAATACACTAATAAATTATCTGCCGTCAAATTTCAAAAAAGTTAAATTGACTGATTCTCAATATCACTTAATATAATATTTACTTTAGAAAATAATAGGTGTCTTATGTCATTGTTAGAAGCAGATCCAATATACAAACCTTTTAATTACCCTTGGGCGTATGATGCGTGGCTGCAGCAACAAAGAATCCATTGGATACCTGAGGAAGTTCCGCTTGCTGATGATGTGAAAGATTGGAAAACTAAACTTTCGAATGTAGAGAAAAATTTATTGACCCAGATTTTTAGGTTTTTTACTCAAGCAGATATTGAAGTAAATAACTGCTATATGAGGCATTATTCAAATATATTTAAGCCAACAGAAATATGTATGATGCTTGCAAGCTTTTCCAATATGGAGACTATACACATTGCAGCCTATTCATACCTTCTAGATACGATTGGCATGCCAGAAAGTGAATATCAAGCATTCTTAAAATATGATGCTATGAGAAAGAAGTATGAATACATGTTAGAATTTGAGGAAAGTAAAAAGCACGATAAAAAACATGTTGCTAAAACTTTAGCAGTATTTGGTGCCTTCACTGAAGGATTGCAGTTATTTGCATCATTTGCAATTTTGCTCAATTTTCAACGGTTTGGAAAAATGAAAGGTATGGGGCAAATAATTGCTTGGTCAGCACGTGACGAAACCTTGCACACCAATTCAATTATCAATTTGTTCAATACGTTTATTAAAGAGAATAATGAAATTTGGAATGACGAGTTCAAAGAAGAATTATATTCTGCATGTCGCACTATTGTTGAACTTGAAGATGAATTTATAAGTCTTGCTTTTGATTTAGGAGATGTTGAAGGGCTATCTGCAGAGGAAGTGCGCAATTATATACGTTACATAGCAAACAGAAGGTTAACGCAATTAGGTCTTAAATCTATATATAATGTTAAAGATAACCCTATTCCGTGGCTTGATGAAATACTAAATGGCGTGGAACATACAAATTTCTTTGAAAATAGAGTAACAGAGTATAGCCGTGCAGCAACTCAAGGCACTTGGGAGGAAGCTTTTGCTAAAAACGATACAAAAAGTGAATAGCAGTAACTTCACCCTTTTTTATCGTTTCAACGGAAGCTTGCGATATATATCAAAGGTGGAAGGAGGAAGAATTTGATATAAATCATCTATTTAGCCTAGAGAAAAGAGAGTATAGATATAAGGTTACATTATTGCATGTAATAGTTGGAGATTTTGATTGCTTAGAGGAGGAGAAGAAGAAGTTAATACGATATCTATTAGACAAAGGTGCTAATGTTAATGCACGAGATTCTTTTGGAAAAACTCCTTTGTACGATAGTCATGACAAAGAGGTAACACAAATTTTACTAGATGCAGGTGCTAATCTTTTTATAAAGGATCATTATGGAATGACTGCAAGAAAACATGCCCGTGATGAATCAAAGCAGCTTTTAAAAAAGGCAGAAGATAAATACAAGCATAAAGCAATGAAATTTGGTGCTATTGTTGGTATTACGGCTGGAATGGAAGTTGGTAGTGGACTTTTTGCTGCTGCTGGTCTTTCATTACTAATATCGGCTTTTATTGGCGCAGCTGTTTCTATAGCAATGGGGTTTGTTGTTTTTGGTATTACATATAAAATGTCAAAGCCTAGTGGGATGTAGATAATGTTGATCTACTATCAGAAGAAATTTATGCAAGTCTAGGCGTGTAACAGTGTAGTTAAGTAAAAAAAGGAAGAAGCTTCTTCCTTTTCTCCAAATTTTTTGAAGTATCTATTAACAGGATTTTAGATACCTTGTTTTACGATATGTATAACCATAAACTCGCACAAAAGCCCCTTTTTCCTGTTTAAGTTATTCACAGAATTGTTAATAACTAAGTTGATAACCTAGTAGAGTATAGAATTTTACATTTCTGAGTACTTTGGAGATTTATAATAAATATGATCTCCAAATACTAATATATAATTGAGAACAAAAAAACTGTGGATAACTCTGAAAAGTTAGATTAATTTAGACATTTTTGAAAGAAAAGAAACAAACAATGAAGCAACCAAGCTGATATAGTTATGCAAGAACTAATATAATTAGTTGCTATTTTAACACTTTTTTGATAATAGGCAATTAAGAGAACAAGGAATGGTATTTAAATTAAAATTTTAGTTCTTTAAACATTATTAAAGTAATGCTTTAGATATTTCAAGGTAAAACTTTTAAAGTAGTACTTGAGTATTTTTAAATATTAATCTGGAGGTTCAACAGGCACTTTTTTATGCTGTTTGAGAAGAGCAAAAATTGCATTTTCTCCTGCTGAAAGCTTGTGTTTCTTATATTTTCCATAATATATATTATGTAATTTTCAATACTAATAAAACTATTTCCCAATCTTTTAAACAACAACCTATCGAACCGCCGGATTAGTACTTAAAAGGAACTATTAAAGTACCTCTTTCAGTATTAAGAAGCACTTAAAATTTCAACCTTTAGCTCCAATACGACCCTCTATTTGTCTTTTCTTAAAAAATGTTAATATATTTATCAATTGAGTAAGTTTTTCTGTAAATATTTCAATCTAATCATACTCTTTTTGATGTCTTTTTTGATCTTTTTCAGAGTTATCCACAGTTTTTTTATTCTCAATTATATATTAGTATTTGGAGATCATATTTATTATAGATCTCCAAAGTACTCAGAAATGTAAAATTATGTACTCTACTAGGTTATCAACTTAGTTATTAACAATTCTGTGAATAACTAAAACAAGAAAAAGGGGCTTCTAATCAAATGGAGAAATAGTGTCATTCTTTAAAGAACGACGCTAAAAACATTGTTTCTGTTCGAGCAATGGTTACACCTATTATCAGGACAAGTTATCTAGGGTACCCTGAATAGGATTAAGGGTACCTAACGAAGTAAAAAACTTGGAGAAAAAGGAAGAAGTCTCTTCTTCCTTCTACTTAACTACACCGCTACTTTTGATTCTGGACAAACTTCTTGCTGTGTAATAGCATCCTTTAGCTCATTACTAGGCTTTGATATTGTATATGTAATACCACCAGCAACAAGTCCAGTGAGTACAGCAGCAGCTACAGCTATGCCAATTAAAGTCAGCATTTGTAATGCAACACCAGCAGCAAAAAGTCCACCACCAACTGCTAATCCAGCTATAACACTGCAAATAGCACCAGCAACAATTGCTTTACTAGTTGGGCTAAATAGCTTATTTTCAACATTTGGATTTATTTTATCCGTACTGCTTTCAGCTTTCACTCTATTTTCAATAAGGTCTCTAATTGAGGTTATCAATCTCTTAAGATTTTCTTTTCGCTGTGCACATTTTTCATTTTTAATTTCTCTCTCTATAGCACCTTTAATTTCTTCAAGCTCACCTTTTTTTAAAGAATCGAAAAATTCTTCTTTTTTTTCAATAACTTCTAGAATATTATTTAAAACTTCTGATGGATATTGGCGACTAGGATCTGTAATATATTCAATCAGTGAAATAGATTTCACCTTATTTTGATTTTTAGAAGATAAAATCTTTGCTCTTACAACTTCTTTAAGCAAAACTAGTTCTTTCGCACGCTTCAAAACTGCTTTAAGATAGTCTACACGAGTTGCTTCATAAGTTCCAATTATTGACTCCTGAGTTTTTTCATTAGTTTCACTAAAAATAGTAAGAAAATCTTCTTTTGATACTGTTCCTAAAAGTTCAACAATATCTCCAATATCTCCATTACCTCTAAATCTTTGATATAATTGTTGAAATGATTCTTTCTGTTTTTCTGTTAATGGCATATCAAACTCTATTAAAAATAATAATATACTTTAATTATGATATATTTAAATAATAAAGTCAAGAATTTAACTAGTATTGCAAACACTTAAACAAGAAAAAGGGGCTTTTACTCGAATAGATATTTTATAACGTCTTAATGCTAACTCCACCGACATATAAATTTGCGTGGCTTTTTCCAGTATTAAGCAATGCAAGTCCAATATTGTCGACACTAGAGCGTAGTTCTCCTACTTCTTCATTATGTTCACTGATTACTTTAGTGCCAATATTTGGAAGTGCATTTTTTCCCTCAACAAGGTAAAGCTTCCTTCTGAATTTTTCTTGTCTGCTCATTCGATTTACAACTTCCTGACCTATATAGCACCCTTTATTAAAGCTTATACCATTTATCTTATCGATTAAATATTGCAGCGGAAATGATGAATTTTGCACCATATCTTTTGCTCCATCTGGGACAAGGTTTTTAATTCTAACTTTTTCATACTGAATAAAATCTCCAACCGGTTCTTTTATTTCATCTTCATGTATGATCCTCATTCCTAGCAGCTTGTGCCTTGGATCTTGAAAAATAACTTGTGACTTACTACTACACTCCGCCAACTTAGCATCAAACAAAACTCCAACCTTATATAGTGAACTAATGTCTTTAATCCTCACTCTAAGGTAAGTTTTGAGCAAGTCTAATTTTTCAATTATTTGCTGTAGATGGGCATTTTCACACTCCAAATAAATATATTTATCATGCTCAATGAGGAAAAAATCGTACAGATATTTTCCCTGAGGGTTGAGTAATAAAGAGTAAATTGCCTGCTGGCTACTTAGTTTATTAATATCATTTGTTATAACACCCTGAAGAAAATCTCTCGTATCTGGTCCGTATAAAGATATTAGACTACGGTTTGCTAGCGGTATGTAACCCATAAAACTTCTGTTCAAATCTTAATTATACACTTTTACTAACTCCAACCCTTGAAATGTAACCTTTAGATGACTACATAGAATTGTAGGTTAATCTATTAATGAGGAAACATAAATGTCAAGTGTAAATTTGAATGTATTAGATGATAACGTGCTAATAAAGCCTATTACTGAAGAAAAACAAGGTGGAATTGTACTACCATCAAGTGCTGAAAAGAAGCCTACTAGAGGTGAAGTTATAGCAATTGGTAGTGGTTCACGCAACTCAAGCGGAGAGCGTATAGCTTTAACTGTAAAAACTGGTGATAAGGTTTTCTACAGGCAGTGGGCTGGCACAGAAGTAGAGCATGACAATGAAAAGTATGTCGTGATGAAGGAGTCAGACCTACTTGCTGTTATCAAGTAGGTATCCCTATTTTACTAAACTAATGCGCTATATAGTGCATTATGTATTTTAATATTCTAAATTTTTTATTAATTTAAGGAGTGATAAAAATGGCTAACATAGTAGTATCAGGCGAACAGTTGCAAGAAGCCTTTCGTGAAGTTGCAGCAATGGTTGACTCAACGGTGGGAGCAACTGCAGGGCCTAGGGGAAATACAATAGGAATTAGTAAGCCATATGGTGGACCAGAGGTCACAAAGGATGGCTATAAGGTAATGAAAGGTATAAAGCCTGAAAAACCATTACACTCTGCGATAGTAAGCACCATTGCTCAAAGTGCTTCTCAGTGTAATGACAAAGTTGGTGATGGTACCACAACATGCTCAATACTGACTAGCAATATGATAATGGAAGCTTCAAAGTCAATTGCAGCTGGAAATGATCGTATTTGTATCAAAAATGGAATACAGAAGGCAAAAGATGTGATATTAAAGGAAATTACATCAATGTCTCGCACAATTTCTTTAGAGAAAATGGATGAAGTTGCACAAGTTGCAATAATTTCTGCAAATGGTGATAAAGATATTGGTAATAGCATTGCTGATGCTGTTAAAAAGGTTGGAAAAGAAGGCGTCATCACTGTTGAAGAGAGTAAGGGTTCAAAAGAATTAGAAGTTGAACTTACAACTGGTATGCAGTTTGACCGTGGTTATCTCTCTCCATACTTTGTTACAAATAATGAAAAGATGAGCGTGGAGCTTGATGATCCATATTTGCTGATTACAGAAAAAAAACTTAATATTATTCAACCTTTACTTCCTATTCTTGAGGCTATTTTTAAGTCTGGTAAGCCTTTGTTTATCATTGCAGAAGATGTTGAAGGTGAAGCATTAAGCACTTTAGTGATCAACAAATTACGTGGTCTAAAAGTTGCTGCAGTAAAAGCTCCAGGTTTTGGTGATAGGAGAAAGGAGATGCTCGAAGATATAGCAGCTTTAACAGGTGCTAAGTATGTCATAAAAGATGAGCTTGGAATCAAGATGGAAGATTTGACTCTTGAAGATCTTGGTACTGCTAAAAATGTTAAAATCACTAAAGACAATACCACAATTGTTAGTGAAGACAGCGACTGTGACAAACAAAACAGAGTAAATGCTAGAATTAACCAGATTAAATCTCAGATTGAAACTTCAACCTCTGATTATGACAAAGAAAAGCTAAGAGAGCGTTTAGCAAAATTATCAGGCGGCGTTGCTGTACTCAAAGTTGGTGGAGCAACCGAAGTAGAGGTAAAAGAACGTAGAGATAGAGTAGAAGATGCACTTCATGCAACAAGAGCTGCAATTGAAGAAGGGATAGTTCCAGGTGGAGGAGTTGCACTTCTTTACGCTGCATCTGCTCTTGATAAGCTAAAAGCTTCAAGCGATGAAGAGCAAATAGGTATCAACATTGTCAAAAAAGTTCTCAGTGCTCCAATCAAAAGATTGGTTAAAAATGCTGGTCTTGAATCTGCTGTTATAATTGACTATTTGATTAAGCAGAATGATAAAGAGCTTATATACAACGTTGAGGCTATGAACTACGCTAATGCATCAACAGCTGGTGTAATTGATCCGGCAAAAGTAGTTCGTATTGCTTTTGAAACGGCAGTGTCTGTAGCAAGCGCACTTATTACTACTGAATCTATGATAGTTGATCTACCAAACAAAGAAGAAAATGCTTCATCACCTATGGGTGCAGGAGCAATGGGCGGAATGGGTGGATTCTAAGTAAACAAGAGCCTTGGAGCAAGTTGCTCCAAGGTATCTTTCTAGTTCTAAAAAGTCTTACATTTATAAAGGAAATAAATTTGTGATTTTCTATGCAAAGCCACTACTATTTATATTTGTTACGTCTTTTTAATATTATAACTGCTTAAAAATAAAAAAATAATATATGAAAGTTATAATTGCTAGTATATTTCTATTAGCATAATATTATATTAACAAATGATTTATATAATATTTTTATTATAATAGATAGAACTTAAATTATTTTCTTCATAAATAGAGTATTTATGAAAATACGTATATACTCAATCCTACTTTTACTTTTTTCTTGCACTCAATTGTGCGCTGAAGAAGAAGTTGCAAAATTTGATCTGCTCATTGGTAAGGTAAATAAAGCAAACCTCACCATTGAAGGCGCAATAAAGGTTACAATAAAACCAGGTTGGCATATATATTACAAAGATCCTGGAGATTTCGGCCTTCCTACTTCCTTTGACTGTCAGGGTAACATATCAAATATAGATATTCATTGGCCTACTCCCAAGGAACATGAAGATAAAGTTGGGGAAGTTACATTTGTTAGTAACATATATGAAGATATGGTGTTATTTCCCTTTAAAACTAATATCATTCCAAATCAGGAATACGTTGATATTAACTTTCATATAAAGTACGCAATATGTAAAGATAGGTGTATCCCTAAAAATGCCGAGATAAAAACCAGTCAACCACTAAAGGATTTTATAGATTCTGATATCAATAAACTCATAAATGAGTGGTACAAGAAGTAAGGTTAAAAAGCAAGAGCTTAACAACTATAGTTGAGAAAGAGCTTTAAAAGCCTTATGTGCAATTAAAATCATTAATTATTTACTATATTATGTTAATATAGTAATATTAATTTTTTGATATACAATCATGACTCATCAATGTAAACACATAATAAATGAAACTGCTAATCAAAAAAAAGAAGAAGGAATAGAAGGTGTGATTATTACTACAGCACACGCTTCAGATGATATGCACAACTGCGTAAAACGCGCAAATTATTCTACTCTTACTAAGCACATTTGTCAACCTGGTTGGTTTATAAAGGACCTATTGGAGGAATTTTTTCCTGAATTAATACACAATGAAAACATCATGCATTATACTAACCCAAACCCTGTTAAGGAATACTATGCAGCAAATTTTGCTATAACATTTGAATGTAAGGAAGATGCAAAGTGTGGAAATGCAATAGATTATACAAACTTTTTACCTAGCGGTATATGGTGTAGTGGAAAAGGTAAAACGAATACTAGCGGTAAGGGTTATCCTTACAATGAGCTCTCTGCTGATAATAACAATAAAAGTGCATGTTATCACAGTAAAGATTTTAATAAAAATGCACTTCATAACAAAAATTTCTTCTGGAATACAACGTGTCCTAATCTAGTATTAGATCGTAGCGTAGAAGAGCTAAAAGAATGTGCAGGTAAAACTATAGTTGCAAAATTGGTATCACCTTTAATAATTGTTGATAAGAGTAATATGATAATAGATAAAGATGGCAACAATACTAAAATACCCTATCTTCACTTAGAGCACTTCTTAACTTTTGACGGCAAGCTTAAAGATGATCCTAAAAACAACTGTGCAATTTATAAGAACCTCACTAAGAAACCCACTGAATTAATTGAATTAAAAGATAAAGTTTTATGGACTTCCGACAAAGAAGTAAAGTTGATAATTCCTGACACTGGTAATATAAGATGTTTAGGTTCTCCTAGTAAAAGTGAGAGCGTAATTCAAAAGAGTGATGAGATAACTACTGATAACGAAGAGCTCCCTAGCTATAACTACAGTAATGATTATGTGCTATAATTTTCTTGAATGTACGCTCAAGAAAAGGTTTATTGCTACAATTTTCATGATACAAAAATAAGCTTAGGTATTTTAACTTTTTTATAAGGTTTGATACCTACTCTCTTTCCTTTCAGCTATAAACATACAATATAGATATTCATTGGCCTACTCCCAAGGAACATGAAGATAAAGTTGGGGAAGTTACATTTGTTAGTAACATATATGAAGATATGGTGTTATTTCCCTTTAAAACTAATATCATTCCAAATCAGGAATACGCTGATATTAACTTTCATATAAAGTACGCAATATGTAAAGATAGGTGTATCCCTAAAAATGCCGAGATAAAAACCAGTCAACCACTAAAGGATTTTATGGATTCCGATATCAATAAACTCATAAATGAGTGGTATGAAAAATAGGATTTTAGCAGGCTTACTATAGCTTTTATAGTGTTACTTCTCATAAACAATAAGTTAGGTATTTTTCAATTTTTGCTATATACTCGAGTAAAGGTCTCTCTTTTACAGATGGATACAGTAAAGTTTGTTTTATTACTGCCAACAATACTACTCATACTAGTTGCTGGTGTTTACCTATCGGTTAAACTAAAATGGTTACAGGTGTTTAGACTACCGTATGCCGTTTCACTTATTGGAGCTAAAAGAGGAGAAAATAAATTTTCTTCTATAGCCGCCCTGTTTACAATCTTAGGAGGAAATTTAGGAGTAGGAAACGTTTCAGGCACTGCTGTTGCTCTAAAAACCGGAGGACCAGGATCCATTTTATGGATGGCAATAATTATTGTTGTTACTTCTGTGATAAAATATGTTACTTGTTACCTAAGTATAAAAACCAGAAAAGAAAAAAATGGACGGTTTATAGGTGGACCTGTAGCCTACATGACTGATGCATTTAATTCTAGAAAAGCTACAGTTGTGTTTCTAGTTATTATGATGATGGTTTCAATAACAGTTGGTAACCTTGTTCAGGTAAATTCTCTATCAATACCACTCAGCATGGTAGATATACCTGTAGTCATTGGCGGCATTGTAATGGCCATAATATTTTTTGTTGTTGCAGCTCTCAGCTTAAAAAAAATTAAAATTTTTATATCGGCTATGATACCGATAATGACGGTAAGTTACCTCACACTTTGCGGTATCATATTATTTAAGTTTAGTGAAAATATTCTTCCTTCTCTAAAACTAATAACAAGCAATTTTTTTACAACTAGTAGCTTTAACTCTGGCTTATCTTTAGGTTTAATTTTAGAAATGTTGACTATTATTCAAGTAGGAACTCTGCGAGGTATTTTTGCAACAGATATAGGACTTGGCCTCGAAGGAATTGTACACTCCTCGATTACTCCTAAAAAAAATAACAATAAATTTATCATTGAACAGAGTCTAATCACAATAATATCTCCTTTTATAGTTGCACTCATAGTGTTCATTACAGCAATGGTACTGCTTGTCACAGATTCTTGGATTACTGATTTAGAGAGCACTAACATGTGCATTTTTGCTTTTAGAAAAGCTATGAATTGGTCCTATACTGACTATTTAATTATGGCTATAATGTTTTGTTTTGCCTTTACTACTATCTTTACTTGGTTTTTTTGTTCAAAACAAACAATACGCTATGTATCTATGGATAATAAATACACTAAAATCTGGACTGTAGTTTTTACCTTAATCATTCCATTTGGTGCAATCGGTGGAGTTAAGTTACTCTGGGATATCGCTGATATTTCAATTGCTGCTTTGCTGCTCATAAACATACTTGCTATACTCAAGCTCACTTCTCAAGATCCAGAAGTATTTACTATGAGTAGCAAATACTTGAAGTTGTAAAAACAGAGCTAAAGCAATATTTTAAGTTATCATTCCAGTCTGGAATCCAGCCTTTCATGAACTTCATCAAAAATGTTATGTTTTAACATAATACTTTTATGCTCACTAACTGAGTGCCACTGGATCCCAGTGTCAGCTACTCAAATGACATACTTTTTGGTGAAAATTACTCTTATATTACAACGTTTGTAGTTATGAATTTGACTATAGGATCAAGTCTAGAAAAATCTAGATTCCAGACTGGAATGACAACTTAAATTGCTTGATGTGAACATAAAATAGCTCATGTCATCACGTTAGCAATACAACTTCTTTAATAAAAACTAAATCAATTCCCGTAATAATTGTACTAGCTAAGGCTAAAAGGCAGAGGGTTATTAGTGAGGGAAAATATGAATACTCAAAGCACACAACAATATCATGAATTCATTCGAGGATTTTTTACTTTATTCGATGAAATAAAAAAGGAAGACGACCCAATTTATAATTCCAGAGTTGGTTTTAATGCAGTAAAGTTTCTAATAAAGCACTCCGTCTGGAATTTGGAGACAGATGAAGACAAAAATAAAGCTTATGAAGTTATTCTTCCAGAGCAGAACAAGATAAAGAAAGCCGAACAAAAGCTTGAAAGTGAAGTTAAAGCAAGGTTAAAAGAGTATGTTGATGATATCGCAGGAGTTTCAATATATGGCGATCACGCAAGTATTACACTGGGAGATGACAAAAAAGAGTTTAAAATCAGCGAGTTTTTAAATAGTGACTTTTGTCAGAAGAAAGGAATTTCGGGATTTTCAACGCTGCATAGTGATGGAAAGAGCGGAATGCACGGTTTTGTTGCCGAAGAAGGAGAGAAAAGAATAAGGCATTATGTTGTAACCGATGGTTCATATGAAATGACTTTGAATTGGCATGACAAAAATGGAAAAAAATGTACTATCAAAATCAAGATTGATAAAGATGGTGTAGATCTCACTGAACGTAATGGTGTTACTGAGGAACAATTAAAAGCAAACACAGATGTAAAAATAGGTGGCTTATTCCTATATCAAATACAATTCAAGGAGAAAGGACAAGAACAAGAGAATCAACAATCATCTGAAACTTTCATAGAAAATGATATTAGTAAAGGTGTTGGCGTTCAAGCTACTCAAGATCAAGAAGTTGAGTTTAAGCATGCAACGACTAGCACTACAAATTCTAAGAACGCATCTGCTAAAAAGATTCCACCGTCACTGCCACCTAGAGCTAGTTCATTACCTAATAATCAGAAAAAAGATGAGTATCAGCCAATACGGATTAATAGTAGAAATAACTACAATTCTCCATATTCTGATGCTTCTTCAAGCAGTACTATTTTCACCAAGTCTGTAATCTACAATCAAGATAATACACAAGAGGATGAACGGTATGACAATCCTACATTTGCTACATTTGGACATGCTGTACCTGGAAGCCAAAAATCAGATGAAAGTGAGCAAATATCTAATAATCGGCAAAAAGGTGCAATTTTTGATCCTACAACTACTGAAAGCGCTGCACCAGTACAAGACGTTGCATTCAAAAAAGTTAAAGATGCATTTAAGTATGAAAACGCTAAAGAATCACGCAATACTGGAAATAAGCAACCACTAAATGATGTAGCTTCGATTCTTGCATGGAAAGCAAAAAATGAGTTATTACGTAGTGAAAGTGAGTATGATGAAGAATTTTCTGACTTCGAAGATGGTTGGAGCGATAACGAAGATGAGTATATAACGCTTTCAAATCGTCAATCAGATTATAAACAAGAAAAAGATTATCTTAGCACTAAGGAAAACGAAGAAAGAGGAAACGATAAACAAAAAGAAACCGAAGATAAATTACAAGAAAATGAATCTCTAGAATACAGCTCAACAGACATAAAAACAAACGATTCGGGCTATTCATCTCCAACTCACTCTAATCATGAAAAATCTCGAGTAAATTCTGGACAGTTAAAAGCGAGCCTAATGAATGTTGAACAAAGAGATGATAACCTACTTACGGAATTTACCAGTAAGTTGGATAAAGAAACTCAGAAATTCCTGCTAAAACCAGTAAATCAAAAGAAAATGAGTGGGCAAACAAAAGAACATTTATTAGCAGCTGGATTGCTAAAAGACAATGCAGCGGAGAAAGAAATAAACGACTCAGGTTACTCATCTCCAACTTACACTAGCCACTATAATTTTCAGGTCAATTCTGAGCAATTAGAGAAGAGATTAGAAACCATTGAACCAAAAGATACATTGGAAAAATTGAATAAAGGATTGAGAGAACCTTCACACCAGGCTACTAAAGATTTATTCTCAGAAAGTATGTTGAAAGAAGTAAAAGAAGGTAAAAAATATGACCCTGTACGTAAGTTATTAGAAAGAAAAGTGGCAGAACAAGAAGCAGAACAAGAAAATGATAATACTAATCTGACTATAGACAAAAATAGCGAACTATATAAATTGCTAGAAAAAGATGCAGCACAACTGAAAGCTGGAATAGTAGAAGAGGAAAGAAAAGATACTTTAACAGAACGCAATGATAGTCCTGATCGCAATAGAATTGCATTAGCAAATAGAAATAGAATCTGGGCTAAACTTATTGCTGAAGAAAAACAAAAAAAGGACAATGGTATTAGTATAGGTTAAAGTAATTACTTAGCAAGCAATGGGTTTCATGTAATGGTAACCCTATTACAGAAGAGTATGAGCCACGTAAAAATAATACAAACATTCCTGCAAGACCTTGTATGTTGCACCCCCCTGCCCTGTTTTTCCACTCTTCTGATGCTAAATAATATTTAATTTCTTGTTCGCTGAGACGCTTAAATTTCACTATTGTAACTACAGTCCTAATATGCTGTTTAGATTGATCAGGAGTTAATAAACACACACTGGTGTATACTCTATGCCTTCTTCCTGATAACAAGCGAACGCATTTTTCTGCTTGCTCAACGTTTTCAGCTTTGAGCAGTATCCTTCTACCACAAGCAACAACTGTATCAACACCAAGCACAAAGTAATTTGGATTTGCACTTTGTATTTTCTCGGCTTTACTTTTTGCCATACGGATTGAGTAATCTTTTGGCAGCTCTTTCTTCAAAGGCGATTCATCTGTATCTGCTGGCAAAACCAAACCTGGCTTAATATTTATTTGTTTTAGTAAGGCTACTCGCCTTTCTGATGATGAAGCAAGAATAAGATTATCTAGAGATTGTTCTATCACTTGAGCCTTTTTATTATCCTACCCTTTCTTGCATTCCTATCATAAATACTCATCTCAACTAACACTCTATCGCCTATAATAATACGTATTTTACTTCTTCTCACTCTTCCTGATACATGACAGATAATCTCATGTTCATTGTCCAGCTTCACTCTAAATTCTGCTGCAGGTAGTAAAGCAGTTACTGCCCCTTCCACTTCAAAAATTGTTTTTGATTTGTCTTCTTTTATCATTGTCGTATTATAATTTAATAATCTTTTTCAGTCTACTATAGATTTTAAATTATTATCAATACAGGAGATTTTTATACTCTACGTGAGTATTCCTCTTGCAACTTATCTCCATATAATACAAGAGGAAAGGGGAACGTTCAAAAAAGTGTGTCAAACCGCATTTTCAATTCAACTCAATTTTTAACCTACCAGGAAAAAAGATATCAAGTTGAGACATAGTTAAAGCCCAATTAGGCAAAGCAGTAATCCACTTTTGCTCTACCTTTTTTATAGCACAATATACCTGTTTGTACAAGGCATTTGTACTGGTAAATGAACCTTTAGTTTTAGTAAATTTCCTGATTTGTCTATGCAACCCCTCAATTGGATTGGTGGTGTAAATCATCTTCCTAACTGGCCCAGAATACTTAAAATAACTAGATAAATTTTCCCAATTGTTTTGCCACGATTTTGTAACTAAGGGATATTTTTCACTCCATTTTTCTTCCAGCTCAAGCAAATAATTCTCAGCGATTTCTTTACTTGAAGCACGATATATTTTTTTTAAATCATTCATGAAAACTTTTACATCTTTGCTAGATACATATTTCAGTGAATTCCTTATCTGATGCACTATACATAGCTGTACTTCTGCTTTAGGAAATACACTATTTATAGCTGTAGGAAAGCTTTTTAGTCCATCAATGCAGGCAATTAGAATATCTTCTACTCCTCTTTCTTTGAGGTCATTTAGAACTCCCAACCAGAAGTTAGCTCCCTCACTTTCAGCCAAATAAAAACCTAATACTTCTTTTCTGCCATTTTGATTTATGCCCAATATATTATACATGCATTTACTTATACAATGTCCGTCCTCCTTGACCTTAAAGAACATGCCATCCATAAACACTATTGGATACACTGATTGCAGTGGGCGGCTGCGCCATTCATTGATTACTGGAAGCAGTTTATCAGTAATACTAGATATCTCTGCTGCTGATATTTTGTGGTCATATATTTCCTCAACGTGTGAAGCTATGTCTCTGTATCCCATGCCACTGGCGTATGTACTTAAGACCTTTGCTTCAAGTTCTGGATGTAGGCTTGTTTGCCTTTTTTTGACTATTTGCGGTTCAAAGCTTCCCTCCCTATCTCTTGGTGTTAGCAGCTCAAATGAGCCTGCACTCGTGCGTAAAGTTTTTGCGTTTCTCCCATTTCTTCGGTTATTTTCTTCACTTTCAGCTGACATGTGGCTTTCTATTTCACCTTCCAGACTTGCCTCTAGCAACCTTTTTATAAACGGTGTTAATGCTCCATCTCTTCCTGTCAATGGTCTTCCTTCTCGTATAGATGACAGGATATTTGTTTCTAATTCTTTATAATCTACCAAACCAGTAGTTCTATTTGCTTGACTCATATCAAACCTCCATTTTTTATATCAATTTATTACTTTTTTTTCGGTTTGATACACTTTTTTGAACGTTCCCCGTTGTCAAACAAGAGTTGACTCTTCACAGATATTGTAGTAATTCGTTAACTATGTCAGATGTAAATAACAGTTCTATAATTTTTCTCTTATCAAGCGCTGTCGCTTTAATTTTTGCATATGTGCTAGAGTATTTTTTCAATATGATACCGTGTAAGTTATGTATATACGAGCGAGTAGTTTACTATGTTACAGGGCTACTTGCAGTTGCGTATATGTTCAAAGACAACAAAATCCTAATCTATGCGATGTTTTGCAGCTATCTCATTGGTGCAATAATATCTTTTTATCATGTAGGTCTTGAACTCCACTTATTTCATGATGTTTTAGGCTGTACAGAGCAAGCAAGTGGTAACGTTAGCATAGAAGAGCTAAGAAATAATCTATTAAACCCTAACTACTCTCCGTCTTGTGACAGACCTCATTATATTTTTGGTGTTTCGTTAGCAACATGGAATCTTATTTATCTTATAGTAGCTCTATTCTTATCAGGTAAAATGTATTGTGGAGAAAGAAATAAGGTACAACAGTAACTGGTATAGACGCTGTACTTGTGCGTTACTTGGTGCTGTCCGTAATTTAAAAATTTAGCAAGTCATACCCACTGATTCTTGCACAGCTGTACGAACATTATGGTTCAGCATGCCAGTGCCCTCTTTCTTGTCATCCGAGTAGCTGAAACTGGAAGTGCGGCTATCACCCAAATAACCTTTCGTTGTTATTCAAGCAACCTATTTCTTGTCATCCTAGTGCCCAGATACTGGGATTAAGTTTGTCCATAATCTCACCAAAAACGTTGTGTTTTAGAATAATTTTGTGCTCAATATGCTTATTTGTAGTAAAGGTTTCTGGATTCCAGCATCAAGTGCTGGCCTGAAGCTTTAGCTATAGATATTAATAAATTTACTAAGTAAAAAAAGGCAAAAGAATCCCTATATAGCGAGTTTTAATAATGTAAATTGATAATGTGATAACAAGCGTGTTTTGGCTGAAGTAGAAAAAATTTAAAAAACATGCAGCCGCTATAATTTTTATGTAATCTGCCAATAAATATCTGAGTTTTGTTGTTAAACCCGCGGAGATTAAAAATAAGGATAAATACTCTTATTGATATAAGAAGAAAAGTGGGAAGGTTTGTCAAGCCGCTTCTATGCACCTGAGCATTGATTATACGGGTTCCATCTGTTATATATAATCTTTTTGAATACGAAGAAAGCTGATGAATGAGTATGATATTACAGTTATAGGCAGCGGTCCTGGTGGTTATATAGCAGCAATTAGAGCGGCGCAGTTTGGATTTAAAACTGCAATTGTTGAAAAGGAAGAAAATTTGGGTGGTATATGCTTAAATTGGGGGTGTATACCAACAAAATCGCTACTTAGAGCATCTGAAATTTATAGGTTAATAACAAGATCAGAAGAATTTGGCATAAAAGTAAAGGATGCAAGTTTTGATATACAATCAATAGTGAAATACTCAAGAAACGTTGTTGATAAATTGTCAAGCGGTGTTGCATATTTGATGAAAAAAAATAACATCAAAGTTCATCAAGGCTTTGGTAAACTTGCAGGTAATCGTACTGTAAAAATTCTTAATGACAAAAAGGAGGAGGAAATTTCTTCCAATCATATCATTTTAGCAACAGGTGTTAGAGCGCGAAATCTACCTGGAGTAGAGGCGGATGGAGATTTAATATGGAATGCGCAGCACGCTATGACTCCAAAGAAGTTACCAAAATCGCTACTAATCATAGGTTCTGGTGCGATAGGAATAGAATTTGCAAGTTTTTATAGTACTTTAGGGGTTGATGTAACAATTATAGAAGTAAAAGACACTATTTTGCCGCTGGAAGATAAAGACATTTCAAATTTAGTACAAGAGATATTTACAAAACAAGGAATAAAAATATATACGAGCAATAGTATAAAAACTTTCACTAAAAATAAAGACTCTGTTCAAGTGCAGCTAAGTAGTGGTGATAACAAAGAATTCGATAGAGTAATTGTTGCAGTTGGCGTTCAAGCAAACACTGAAAATATAGGTTTAGAAAATACAAAAATTAAGTTGAGTCCTTCTGGTTTCATTGAAACGAATGAGTGGTATGAAACAAGTGAATCAAGTGTGTATGCAATAGGTGATGTAGCTGGTCCCCCATGTTTAGCGCATAAAGCAAGTCATGAAGCTGTAATCTGTGTTGAGAAAATTGCTGGTAAAAATGCTCATAAGTTAAAAAAAGAGTGCATACCAAATTGCACTTACTCTCATCCGCAAGTAGCAAGCGTTGGCCTTACTGAGGAACAGGCAATAAAAAGTGGATACGATATAAAAGTAGGAAAATTTCACTCCAACTTTAATGGTAAATCTATTGCACTAAGTGAAACTGAAGGTTTAGTGAAAACAATTATAGACAAAAAAACAGGCGAACTTCTTGGAGCTCACATGATAGGAGCGGAAGTAACAGAGTTAATTAGCAATTTCGCTCTTGCAAAGCAACTAGAGGGAACAGACTGCGACATAAAATCTACGATTTTTCCTCATCCAACTATTTCGGAAATTATACACGAATCAGTACTTGCCGCAGATGGTGAATCGTTAAATAGTTAAGCTAACGATTCATTGTTTTAGAGCTACAATTATCCTGATTAGGCGATTCAATTCTAATAGATTGATTACCAATATCAGATTTTTCTAACTTTTCTTTTAACCCTTCAGCGGCTTCTTTCACTTCAAGCTTTTTTTCCTGATTAAGATCCTCTGGGCTTTTTCTTTTACTTTCTAAACCTTGTTGTCTATCAATATTTTTATTGAGTTGTTCTTGCTGAGGTAGATCAACAACTGAGTTAAAAAGAGCTTTTGTTATGCTTTTTAACAATCCTATAAAACCTCCGCTTCCGCCTTCTCTTTGCTCTTGAGGCTTGTTTTTCACGTTTTTACTGTTGCTGCTTTCAGGCATTTTTAACTCAACTATCATAAAGCTTAATAAAATTTTACATGCAGATTATTAAAAAATGATTAATAATCTATTATCAAATTGCTATTTACAGATGGATATTATTCTAGCAACAGGCGGTACAGGTGGGCATGTTTTTCCAGCTATAACCTTAGCAAAAGCACTAAAGGTACAAGGGCACAATTGTATATTATTCACTGATCAAAAAACCATCAATATAGAAAGTTATATTTTACCATTGTGCAAACCAAGTGGCAACAAATTGAAGTTTCTCTTTTTGTTAATGTATAGTTGTGTATTAGCACTGTATCAAACAAGAAAATTAAAACCAAAGCTAATCATTGGTTTTGGTAGCTACGCTTCTTTTCCAACTCTTTTTGCAGCAAAGATTTTTTCTATACCTATAATTTTACATGAACAAAATATAGTTTTAGGGAGAGTAAATAGATTCTTTTTCAAGAGTGCAAAATTAATTGCAACTAGCTTTCCAGAGACTAAGTATGCAGAAGGTAGTAAATGCGTTTTTACAGGAAATTTTGTCGGTATAGAAGCACAAGGCTATTCTAGAGCTGAAACAGTTTTAAACGTGTTAATAATAGCAGGCAGTCAGGGTGCAAATTTTTTTGATGATGTAGTGAGCAGCGTAATTTGTGATCTACCTGTTGAAGTAAAAGAGAGGATTAGAGTAACGCAGCAATGTACGAAGAAAAATATAAACAAGGTCAAGAGTCTATACAAAAGTGAAGGAATTGATTGTGAGTTAAGTGAGTTTTTCGATGATATGGAAAATAAACTGGCCAATGCTCATTTGGTAATTAGCAGAGCGGGGGCAACTTCAATAGCAGAGATTACTCTTGCTGAGCGTCCTGCTGTATATATTCCTTATCCTCACTCAAAAGATAACCATCAATTTTATAATGCAAAACATATTGAAGATTCGGGAGCAGCTGTAATGTTTGGGCAAAATAGTAACGCGAAAAAGAATCTAGGAGAGTTGCTAGTTGATTTATTGCAAAATTGTCAAAAATTGCGTGATATGGCTAATAATACTAAGAAAACAAGAATAAGGAATGGAGTTACTGAATTTATTAAGGCAATAGCTCAAGAACTTAGTTGACGAATTGCTTTTTCTTCAAATGCATTCCATAGTTCTTTTTCTAGTGATTTACTATACAACTTATTGATATAAACTACTCCCGTAGGCGAAGTTGTGTTAATTTCAAGAAGGAAGTTATCTATAATATCAATGCCAACGAATATTAGCCCTCTTTTCTTTAGCTCAGGACCAATTTTATTACATATTTCGTTGTCTCTATCATTCATTTGGGCAGGCTCAAAACTTGCTCCGAGTCTCAAATTTGTTCTGATTTCTCCGCTAGATTTTGGAACTCGCTTCATTACTCCTATTGGCTTTCCATCCAGTAGCAGTATTCTTTTATCTGTATTTATCTTTTTACAAAATGCTTGTGCAATTACAGGACATTCATATTTTGCAATCATGAGATCGACTACCACTTGAATGCTATTTTGGTCTTGTATTCTTATTACGTCATTTCCTCCATAGCTATATAGTGGTTTCAAGATGATATCTTGATAGTCGTGACAAAAATTTCTAATCATCGATATATTTTCAGTGATCAAAGTTGGAGGAATTAGCTCTGGAAATAGTGAAGTAATTAATTTTTCAGGACAGTTTCTTATTTCTGTTGGATTATTTATTACTAACGCAGTAGTCTTTTCTAAGATATAGGTTGTTGTAATGTACCGCATATCAAATGGTGGATTCTGTCTGATAAATATGATATCCATTTCATTTAGGTTGATTACTACATCCTCTTTTGAAATGAAGCTACAATCATCAACGCTGACTTTCTGAGAAAGGGCAATTGGCTGATTTAACTTGAGTGCTAAATTATTAGGTACATAAACAAAAATTTCGTACCTTCTTCTTTGCGCTTCTTTTATTAATGAAAATGTAGTATCAGCTTCAAAATTTATACTTTCATCCATCTGAAAAGCTACTTTCATTTATCCTCCCTTCCTATTACAATATAATATAGTACCATAAAAGTGTTAATAATGGAGCAAAGTATGGAATTAACAATAGGAAATAATGCATCTGATTTTAGCTTGCCAACAGATTCTGGTGAGATTTTATCACTGAGTGAATTTTTTAATAAAAAAAATGTAGTTCTTTATTTTTATCCTAAAGACGATACTCCGGGCTGCACAATGGAGGCAAAAGGCTTTAGAGACAATATAGAAAATTTTTCTTCTCTTGACACAGTGATAATTGGTGTATCAAAAGATAGCGTTAAGTGCCACGCTAACTTCAAAGCAAAATATTCTCTGCCATTTTCTTTAGTTTCTGATGAAAATGCTGAAATGTTGGAAAAGTATGGTGTTTGGGTAGAGAAAAGTATGTTTGGCAAAAAGTATATGGGAGTAGAGCGTACTACTTTTTTAATAGATAAAAAAGGCAAAGTAGTGAAGATTTGGAAAAATGTAAAAGTGAGTGGACATGTTGATGAGGTTTTAGAGGAAGTAAGCAGAATATAAATTAAAGAATGGCTACCCATTGCTATATGAAAAAATTGAAATTACATAATTTCCGTAGTCATTCAAATTTCGAACTGGATTTAGACGATAGATCGGTTGTAATAACTGGTCAAAATGGTATTGGTAAAACTAATATACTTGAAGCAATCTCATTGCTTGCTAAAAGTAATGGCATGAAAAAAGTAAAAATTAGTGAGATGCAAAATAGACTCAGTAATGAAGATTGGGCAGTGCATTATGACTTTTTTAATGGAACATACTTTAACTCAATTGGTATAGGAAAGAATCTTAATAATAAACTAATACAAATTGATGGAAAAACACAATCAAGTTATTCATCTCTGTATAGAATATCCAATGTAATATGGCTCATTCCACAAATGGACTATATTCTTCTTAATTCTCCGAGCGACAGATTAAAATTTTTAGACCGTATCGTCTCACTGTTTGAAGAAAATTACACTTATTGCTATATGAAATACAGGAAAGCTAAACATGAGCGAAGTAAACTGCTTAGAGAGAATATTTTAGACGGAAATTGGCTCTCTAGCCTTGAAAATGTCATGGCTACCAATGCAGTTGATATTTTACGTATGCGTTTGTCTGTTTTAAAAATACTACAGGGCACAATTGATAACCATTCTTGTGAGTTTTTTCCAAAGGCAAGTTTGAAATTTAGCAGTCAGCTAACTTTGAACGATACTGCAGAATATTTTCAGAATCGTCTAAAGGAAAACAGAGAAAAAGACTCATTAACTGGTAGAGTAACCTTTTCTGTACATAATGATAATTTTCGGGTTTTTTGCCAAAAAGGGGACATGCCAATAAATCTTTGTTCTACTGGAGAGCAAAAGCTATTACTGCTTTCTATCATCTTATCCAGTGTAAAAGCAAGGTGTATTTACTACAATAAAGCACCTCTTCTTCTGCTTGACGATATAATGTCGCATCTGGATAAAGATTACAGAAAGGTGTTAATGGAGGAGGTGTTAAGCATTCAATGTCAAACTTGGATAACCGATGTAAATCAAGATAATTTCAATAACTATCTTTGCTCTTTCAAGTTTGTTGAATTATCAAGTAAATAAATTTCAAGCGTGCTGTCTCATACATCAAGCTCATATTCGGTATGTAAATCTCTAATTAAAGCCTCAGCGTGTTTTTTTTGAACAACTATACTGATCTTGATTTCGGACATTGTGACAGCAAGTATTTCTATCTTTTTTTCGCTTAAAACCTTGAGTGTGCGGTACATCACTTCAGTGTTAGACATAATACCAATACCAATTATTGAAATTTTAGCTATATTATTGTTTACGACATAATTTTCATTTTTGTTCAATAACTTTGTCATTAAATCAACATCAAATTTAGAAATCAAAAAGCTTGACCCATGTATCATGTCAACTTTAACGTTTGCTCCTGCTATATCTCTTAAAGTATCCAGAGTATTTGCAAAGTTAGTAAAAGTTACAAGAGCTTCGTGAGTGCTATAAGTTATTCCAGTAATTAAGTATCTTTCCAGTACATCTTTTTCGTGTAGTACTGTAGTGCCTTCTACTTCCTCAAAAGTGGATAACACTTGCACCTTAATATTATGCTTCATTGCAAGTTGTACTGAACGATTATGCAATATTTTAGCACCAGATGACGACATCTCCAATATTTCATTGTAAGAGATAGATTTAAGCTTGCGTGCCCTTGGAACAATTTTTGGGTCTGCTGTATATATTCCGTCAATATCAGTAAAAATTTCACAAGTCCTAATACCAAAGACTACAGCAAAGGCAATTGCTGAGATGTCAGATCCTCCTCTACCAAAAGTAGTGATTCTATCATCGTATATACCCTGAAAACCAGCAATGATTGCAGCAGTATAACCCTCAGCAAAAGATCTTTTTACATGGTCAATTTTTATCTTTTTTATTTTAGACTCAGAATAAAAATTATCCGTTAGAATTGGTAACTGCCAGGCGAGCCATGATTTAGCATTAACTCCAACAGACAGAAGAGTGATAGCTAATAACCCGCAAGAGATTTGTTCTCCTGCTGAAAGCAGGACATCATACTCTGATAACTCTTGTCTACAATTTAAATTTGAAATTTGCCTGGCTTGAAAAGCCATTTGGTCAGTGAATCCTGCAGCAGCAGATACAACAGCAATTACATTATAACCTTTTTCAATATCGTTTTTTATTAGATTTGCAACTCGATTTAAGTCAGTTAGCGAAGTACCACCAAATTTTTTTATTATTATTTTGTTCATAGTTACAATAAGGTCAATTTCACCTTTCTAGAGAGTATAGTTGCTTAATTAAATGTGTTTTTCTGGTCACTAATTAAAGTGATAGAGGATTATTCATCTTTATCACTACCAAGGTCTTTTAACATACTGTAGTTGCCTTTTCTGAATTTACCTTTTAAAGATGTAACTCCGCTTTCGCTAATACCACTTAAACTTAATGCTGCTCCACCTAGCTGTAATCCAATTTCAGACGTTTCGGGAATAACTTTACTAGCCCCTAGATCTTTATAAACCTCCACATTATTCAAATCTGGTAAACGTATTATAATATTTACATGCGGGAAGTTTGTTGCAACTAGAGAAACTATTTTCTTTATAGTGACTTCGTTCTTTATTGAAACCACAAGAGCTTGAGCTCTTTCTATTCCTACTGATTTTAAAATTTCATATCTTGTAGCATCTCCAAGATATATAGGGAAACTGTCATTTTTTCCTTCTTTCACTATTTTTGATTGAATATCTACAACAACATAACTTAAATGCTCTGCAGTAAGCATTTTCGTTACCATATATCCCACTCTACCAAACCCGGCAACTATTACGTGGTTATAAAGATCTTGTGTGTCTGTTTCGATTGCTTCATCGTCTAGTATTATTTTTTCAGTGCTAAATGAATTTGCTATCCAGTCTCCTATTCCCGATAAAAGAGGAGTAAAAGCCATAGTTACTGTAGTTACCATCATAAGCACTTGAGCGATTTCACTTGATAGTACATCTAATTCATCTGCTAAACGGAATAAAATAAATGCAAATTCACCGCCTTGTGCAAGCAGTAATCCAGCTTGTATTGCAGGTGCACTTCTAAATCCAAAAAATCTACACAATGTATATATAATGGACGTCTTTAAAACGATAAGGATAATTGATAATAAAGTAACGAGTGGTAACTTATTGAGTAAAAGGTCAATATCAATAGACATGCCAACAGTCATAAAGAATAAACCAAGAAATAAGTCTTTAAATGGCAATACTGCATGCTCTACCGAATTCCTGTGTTCTGTTTCTGCAACTAGTAACCCAGCAACAAATGCGCCTAATGCCATTGATAAATGAAATTGTTCAGTAATAAATGCTGATCCTAATATTATCAGAAGTGTTGTTGATATAAAGATCTCATTACTCTCCATTTTGGCAATAACCGAAAACAATGGCCTCAGTAATAACCTACCAGTTACAAATATCAACA
This sequence comes from Wolbachia endosymbiont of Nasonia giraulti, assembly GCF_048054155.1. NCBI lineage: Bacteria > Pseudomonadati > Pseudomonadota > Alphaproteobacteria > Rickettsiales > Anaplasmataceae > Wolbachia > Wolbachia endosymbiont of Nasonia giraulti. The sequence goes on along the minus strand of NZ_JAFEVH010000009.1, from coordinate 9,213 downwards.
CCAATGCAATAGCTGCTTGCACTAATGAGCCTGCCAACGAGCTTATTAAGCTGTGTTCAGAATTGCCAGTAAGCAGAGGCACTAGTACTATTAGAGGTACCACTGCAAAGTCCTGCATTAGTAGCACTGCTATTGACAATCTACCAACTTGGCTTGCTTGAGAACCCTTTTCTTGCAGAACCTGCAACACTATTGCTGTTGAGGATAGTGCAAGTCCACCACCGATAACTGCTGCCATGTTTGTATTTACTCCAAAGGCAAGAGCAATGCACCATATTGCTATCATGGTAACTATAACTTGAAGGGAACCAAACCCAAACACATGCCTACGCATAGCGATAAGGCGTTCAAATGTCAATTCAAGACCTATAATGAACAATAGGAAAACTACGCCAAACTCTGCAAAGTTATCCATTACTTCAACTGAATTTATCAGATCAAACCCATGAGAACCAATCAACGCACCTGCAACAAAGTAACCAAGTACTGGGCTAATATTCATTTTCCAAAACGCTATGACTATAAACACAGCAGCAGAGAGTAAAATTATAATATCAAACAAATGCTGAGAGCCGCTGTGCATAATATTCAACCTGTAGAATTAGACCATTTTATTGAACAACCAATGCTTGATTTTTGGTCAACTGGAGGATTGCTAGTTTCTGCAATAAATTTCATGGCTTGAAATAAATCACTACTTCCTACTTCGTAATTTTGAACTTTCTCTTTTTTTGTGTTGTTAAAACGCCCGCGATAGCAGAGGGCTAGTTTGGAATTAAAGCCAAAAAAATCAGGGGTACAAACAGCACCATACTCTTTAGCTACTTCTTGGTTATTGTCAATCAAATATGGAAATGTAAACTTATTTTCCTTGGCAAAATTAATCATGTTTTCAAAGGAGTCTTCTGGGTACTCATTTACATCATTTGGCATGATTGCAACGGTGTTTACCTGATAATCTTTTTTTAACAAATTAACATCGCTTACTAGATCGCTAATAATTGATTGAACGTAAGGACAGTGATTGCATATAAACATTACAATGAGACCATTTTCCCCATAGCAGTCACTTAATGTATAATATTTGTTATCCACTCCCAGGAGATTGAAATTCTTTGCAGTAAAGTCTAAATTTATCTTAGGAGTGTCTAGCGTAACCATAGCTCATAGAGAATTGTATACCACAATTTATGATCTTATTGCTTAAATGTCAAATGGTTTCTATGTAAACTGTTTGCATTTAGCATTGTAATTATAAAATTTATGTTCATAACCTTTGAAGGAATAGATGGTTCTGGTAAAACAACACAGTCTGAGTTACTTGCAAATTATTTCAAGCAAATTCACGGTGAAAATAATGTCGTATTGACTAGAGAACCAGGTGGTACTGATTTTGCAGAAAAAATAAGAGGATTACTACTTAAGGATAATATTGATCCTATTTCTGAACTCTTGCTGCTTATCTCGATGAGGCACGAACATATGAAAAAATTAATATTGCCAGCTCTTTTAGAAGGGAAAATAGTGATTTGTGATCGGTTTATTGACTCAACTATTGCGTATCAAGGGTATGGACTAGGTGTTGACTTGAGTCTAATAAGAGACTTACACAAATTAGTGGAAATTAAATATCCAGATATCACATTTATTTTAGATATTGATGTTCAAGTTGGACTCAGCAGAGCAAAAGACAAAAATAAATATGAAGAGATGAACGTTGATTTTTATAATAAAGTTCGAGAAGGATTTCAAGAAATAGCTAAAAAAGAACCCAACAGGTGCAGTGTTATTACTAAAATTGAAACAAAAAGTGATAATCACGTACAAAATGAAATTATTGATATTGCAAAAACTTAGCTACACGCATTGAACTTTTGCTAGTTTAAACAGTCACCATACTAGCCTGTAGCAAAAAATTGTCAATTTTAGGTGACATTATTTCATATGAAAGACTCTCTTTTTGATTATCTAAAAAACTTTGTATTTCATTTTTAGGTTTTTCACTTATTGTTCTATATATTCTTGCGCGATTAATTAGCTCATTTCTACTATTCTTATTGCTTGCTTCAGTTATGGTAAAAAATTGATCAAAGTGATTTAACAGATCCTCGTCTTTTATCAAGGATGCAACGCTATCAATGTCTCTTACATATAAAGCAAGTTTGTGCGCTTTGCTACGATCCTCAAAACAAAGATTAATCAGTACGTTACAAAACTTACTTTTTGTAATATCTCTTGTTTCTGCTAGCAAATATTCGATCTCGTCTTGGCAACGCACCCTCTTAACTGATTCAGCAGGTTCAACCATACCAAGAACATTCTCTACTACAGACTTTTTCTCACAACCAAAAAGAAACGTATAATATCCCATAGATAGGGTCAAAAGAAGGAATATAACTGGAAGCAAGAAAGGAGCAAGTACATTTTGCGATCCAGGAAAGATAAACCAAACAGCAGTTGCTGCTGATACAGCTAAAAATAACCCTGACATAACGAGTTTTATTTTTCTTCTGTATCCGTTATCAATAACTGTATTTACACCAATAAAAGCTACATCAACCATTGCTCACACCTCACTAAAAGTAATATTAGCTTAATAATAGCATTGTTGTGATAAGAAATCAATATTATGAATATTTTAATTAATTTATAAAATCATCCAACCAAATAGAAAAAAGGCAAAAGAAGTCCCGAATAGCGAGTTTTAATAATTTAAATTGATAATGTACTAACAAGCGTGATTTGGCTAAATGTAGAAAAAATAAAAAAGACATGCAGCCACTATAATTTAATGTAATTCACCAATAAATACCTTAAGTTTTTTACTGAATGCTGCGATTGAGCCTACAGGTCAAAAACAAGCTTTGAGTCAGAAATATCATTGCTATTATAATTAAGAGAAATCGCGATGTTTGTACAATTGCAAGATGGTTGCGGGAGTAGGATTTGAACCTACGACCTTCAGGTTATGAGCCTGACGAGCTACCGAGCTGCTCCATCCCGCGTCGTTGCTTATTTATTATTATATGCGTAATAATAATAAATAAAAGAATAAAATCACACTATTACATATATTTATATATCTATTAACCTTTCTTAACATGATAGTAAATTATATACATAACAATCTGTGCAATGAAAAATATAACTTGATATTGTGGTTCCCTGTTTTTCAGTGTGCAGGAATTTTAACCTATTTCTCATTAAATTTTGAACCAAGCTGTGCTTTCACTATATCTATTTTTCTCTTGCTTTCACCTATACTAATTCTGATTGCAACATTATACAGGAAGTGCGTAATATTATGCATTTCTTTAATTGCAGTGCTCATAGGATTTACAACCAGCAAATTCAGAACAGATTCAGTTAATACTCACATTCTTGATAAGGAAAGGTATGTGAAAGATATTGTTGCTACAGTGAAGGATATTAATAACAGGGGCTCATACAAACAATTTCTGCTTTCTGTCTCTACTACCTCAAAATCCTCTCCTGTCATCCCAGTACTTGATACTGGGATCCAGAAAAAAAAGATATGGATTCCAGCGTTACGCGCTGGAATGACACCGTATAGAGCTCTAGATAACATCAGAATATCAGTTAGAACTAAAGTGGAAGAAGGCATAAAAATAGGCGATCAAGTAAAATTATCAGCAAAACTCTTCCCTCTAAAGATTGCGCCTTCGGAGTATGCATATGACTTTGCACGAATAGCATATTATCAGAAAATAAGTGCAACAGGCTTTGCAACAAGCAAAATAGTCCTGTACAAAAAGGCTGAAGCAAGAAAATTTCAAGAGTATATAGAATCTTTCCGTCAATATATCTATGAAAACCTACAGCAAAATACCAAAAAGCCACACGCGGACATAATCTCTGCATTATTAATTGGCAAAAAAGACGGGGGATAGATCAAAAAACTATGAATGCGATACGAGATTCAGGTATAGCACATTTATTCGCTATATCTGGTTTACATTTATCGTTTGTTGCTGGTCTATTTTTTATAGTATTCCGTAATTTATTTGCAATATCTGAAACTTTGACTCTTAAGTATAACACCAAGAAAATATCTGCATTTCTTACCATTTTGCCAACCACGTTTTATCTATTGATCACTGGTATGCAAATTTCCGCTCAGCGCGCGTATATTATGGTAATTTTAGTACTTGTCGCAATAATGATAGAGAGAAAATATCGAGGATTAATAGCAATTGCGTTTGCTGCTTCGGTGATACTCATAGTGGAGCCAGAAGCAATCTTAAAGCCAGGTTTTCAAATGTCATTTTCTGCTGTTTTGGCACTAGTTGCCAGTTATCAGATTAATGCCAATAAGTTATTCAAAATAAAAATAATAAAATATTTTGTGTCGATAATGATCAGCTCAGTAATAGCAAGCTTAGCAACTGTTCCGTACACAATATGTAATTTCAACTATTTTTCAATCAGTGGCATTATCACAAATTTGATTGCTATACCAATAGTTACACTCATTATTATTCCACTTGGAATAATCTATGTTTTATTGATTCCTTTAGGCATTGAATGGATTATAACGCTACTCATAGAACGCCCAATTGACAGCGTTCTATATATAACAAACGCGATTGCTAGTCTTCAGTATCTGGTTATTCCTATTCACACTTTTCCTGCCTCATCAATTGTTATCATAACACTTGGGTTATTATGGCTATGCCTGTGGGAAAGAAATTGGCGTTTCTTTGGAATTTTCTTTATTGTACTGGGTATTTTCTCTAGCGCTATGTATAGAACCCCTGACATTCTAGTTAGTGCTGATAATGCTGCTGTAAAAGAAGATGACAATTTGCTATATTCTCTTACTAGAAAAAACAGGAATTTTGTTGTCAAAACGTGGGCAAAGCAAAATGGGCAGAATCAAATTGTAAATCACACTAAATACCACAACTCAAACAAAAGGCTAAAGTATAGTTGCATATATAGCAAAGAGAATGATAGATCAGTGTTGTTAGCTTATAAGAAAGAGGATATTATGGAAAGTTGTGATAACGTTAATCTAATAATTCAGCTAAGCAAATTCAACTATCCAGCTTGCAATACTAAAACCATCAAGTATGCTGACTTAGAGGCATATGGCACACACTCTGTTTGGCTAACAGATGGTGGCATAAAGGTTAGTAAAGTGCGTTCTAATCGTCCTTGGCATAAGCCAAAAAACTTGTTTTAAAAGTGTTATTAGTATATAATTAATTAGGTGCTAGAAAGTTTATGCCTTTAGATATAATAAATCCTTTAAGTGTTAAAGTAGATCATAATTTTGCCAAAATAGATGATGCTATTGGTTTTTTCCCTAGATTATGGCGTGCAGCAAGAAAGTATTCTGTAAGTAACACTCTGCCCATAGCGGCTGTAAATACTTGGCTTCAATTTTCTTTGGCTTATGTAGCTGCAATAATAATAACTAGTAATAATTTAAGCTTTATTACAGATATTTTTAACCCAACATTCATGCCAATTTACACTTTGGTTTCTATTATTCTTTTAACAACTTTTGTAGCCTCTTCTGCTATGAGATATATGCATAAGCAGAAGATAAAAGAAGGAAAAAAGCCGATAGAGGAATTAATAAATGATAAAATTAGAGGTGGCAAAGACAACGAGATAAGTGAACTTGCTGAAAATGCTCTAAAAATAGAGATAAAACCAAATTTAAGTCTTATAGGTCGCAAAAAAGCAAACTTTTCAATAATTTTGCCAATTTCTGAAAATCAAAAAAAAACATTAGATGATCAAAGACAAGAGAATAAAAATAAGGCCATTTTTCTTACCATACCATATATAATTAGCACTGTAATTATAGTTGGCGCATTAATACAAAATAGATTTAGCTTTGCCAATGTTCAGGATTTGGAATGGGCCATAGTTGCACTGGCTAGTATCATTGCTATTGTTGGGATATGTATAACATTCAGCAAGCTAAAAAACAATGAGATAAACAATAATCATAATATTGTTAAAAAGTTTAACAATTTGGATATTCTCTTTCCATTCAGAAGAGGTGGGGTTGTATCGGTAATAGAAAAAAAGACAAAAGATGAGGAAGAAAATGATTCTATATCTCGATTGATAAAATTACTTGATAAGCACTTGACTGATTTTACAGATAAAATTGTTGCTTCATTTGATAAGCAGCTAGATGAAGTTAAAGATCTACTTGATAATAGCCTTCTAAAGCCTGCAAATGATGAAATTCAAGAAACACTTGTTCATCTACAAGGAATTAGAGGAGACATCAAAAAAGATTTAGATAAGTTGCGTAAGGAAATGATGGTCATTTTAAGCGAAGCTAAAGGGTTGGCAAAAAGAACAAATTCACTAAACATTGAAAGCATTTTTTCTAGTTTAGAGAATACTATTAAAATCGCTGAAGATAAGGTTGAGCGATTTGAACCAAGCAGATTTGTTGGCTTTTTTCAATCTAGAGAAGAAATAATTAGCAACGACAACGATTTTTTTTGTATGTTGAAAAAGCAAGAAGAAGAAGAAGCGGAAAAGATAAAGAAGGAATTAGAAGAAGAACTAAAAAAAGTAAAAGATGAACTAGAGGAATTAAAGAATAAACAAACAAACGAACCTACTAGCAATGAAGACAGTGCTATTCCTCCTTCTCCTCTTGAAGAACAGCGAGATGAAGAGAGAAAAGCAATAGAGAAAAATAGACTATTAAAATCAAAAAAAAGGACAAAAGAACTGGAGAAAGAAAATGCAAAATTGGAAAAAGAATTATCTGAACAAGAAAAAGCAGATGAATGGAAAAAAAAAATTAATGGCAAAGCAAGTGAGTTTTTCTTCTATTTATTAGAATCTATTAAGTTGGAAGAAAAAAAAGATGATAAGGGAGAAAAAGTCAGTGAGGTAACATTAAGAAATTTTGATAACAAGGTAATAATCCACTGGAAAGATGGCTCTCAAATGACTTTTAATATCCAGAAACAAGATGGGCTTCAAGCTCAACCTAACACAAAAGTTGATTTTGTGGATCCAGATGTTCATGCAGCATTTGAAGTAGCTTATTCAAGGTAGCTACTATAGATATATAGTCTTAGATATTGTTAGTAATGAAAAGGCTAGATACCTACATAGCTAAAAAGTGTAACATATCACGCAGTAAAGCACAAAGATTGATACAAGATGAGAGGGTAACATTACTTGGCACGCCGATAATTAATAATGACCACATAGTAAAACCAGGTGAAGAGTATATAGTACATCTCGTTCAACCTGACATATCCACATCAATTGAACCTAACTATAATATAAAGCTTGATATCATCTACGAAGATGGGGACATTATAGTTCTGAGTAAACAAAGTAGATTAACAGTACACCCAGGTGCTGGAACAAACAATGATACACTCCTGAATGCAGTGATCGCTCACCTTGGCAAAATTCCATATACAAATACAAGACCAGGAATTGTTCACAGGCTTGATAAAGATACTAGTGGACTCATGGTAATTGCAAAAAATGAACAATCCCACAGCTTCTTGTCTGAGCTGCTATCAAATCGTAAAATAAAACGGGAATACTTAGCAGTAATTTGGGGAGCATTACCTAATCTGCAAGGAACAGTAAAAACCCATATTGCTCCAAAACGCAGTAATAAAGAAATGATGTGTGTCACAAAAACAGCAGGTAAATTAGCAATCACTCATTATTCAGTGAAGAAAATTATAGGGCAAGCAAGCCTGGTTAAATGTACTTTAGAGACAGGCAGAACACACCAAATTCGAGTACACATGAGCCACATAGGACATTCTGTAGTTGGTGATCAAGTTTACGGAAAAAATAGTAGTAAAAGTGAAAAACATGCCAAAAACTCTGACTTTATCCGTAATTTCAATAGACAGGCACTACATGCTCACACGCTAGGCTTATACCATCCAAAAAGTAAAGAATATATGGAATTTGTTTCTGATTTACCACAAGACATGCAAGTCTTAATCGGTGAATTTGAAAATATATCTTAACAACATTCATATCAATATTATCATCCATGTTATCAAGAAGTTAATTAATGAGAGAAAAACTGCTGCACTACCTAGATCTTTCACTTTTTTTGAAAGTATATGTTGTTCACTGGAAATACGCTCAATTGTTGTTTCAAAAGCAGTGTTAATAATTTCTACAATTAACACCAAAAATAGGCTACTTACCATTACTGCACGTTCTAAATTACTTACATCTAAAACAAACAAAGTTGAAACACATATTATAAAAAGCAGTAACTCCTGTCTGAACGCAACTTCTGATACAAAAGCTGATTTTATTCCTTCACAGGAGTATTGAATTGCTTTTATTAGACGAGTAATGCTTTTCTTCATTATCAATTTTGGAAACTCAATGAATTACACTTATTGCACTCAGGTAAAAAATGCATGAAAACACCTTTCAGTCGTGATCACTTACAAAGATTTTTAAGTTAAAGTCTAGCATATTGTTTGAATCAAGAAAATTAGTACAAAGCCTTTCAACAAACGCTCAAGGCAGTTATATATTGATACTGACACAAAAATCCTTTAATTAAATTTCTCTCGCCTTAGCTTACACGATCCTCATTTTGAAATAAGTAATAATTTATTATAGTCTTGATATTTAAACATTTTGTATCTGCTGTAATGATTTCACTTCCAATTTGCTATTCTTTACATATTGAATTGCAAGCGCTAACGCTTTACTCCCAGAAGCTGTGGTGCTATAAGCTATATTTTGCAAAATAGCAGTTCTCCTGATATCTTTGCTATCTGAAACTGATTTCACACCTTTTGAAGTATTGATTACTAGATTTATTTTTCCATCTTTGAGCATATCAACTATGTGGGGTCTGCCTTCTCTCACTTTATTTACAGCTTTTGCAGCAATGCCGTTATTGTTCAGATACAAAGCTGTGCCTTTGGTGGCATATATTTCAAAACTCAGTTCTTTCAACATTCGTACAACAGGCAATATATACTCTTTATCATCATCTTTTACTGAAACCAGAGCTGTTCCTTCTGTTGGTAACTTGTATCCTGCAGCCATGTGCACTTTTGCAAGTGCAGCTCCGAAAGATAAGTCAATTCCCATCACTTCTCCTGTTGATTTCATTTCAGGACCAAGTAAAGTGTCAATTCCCGAAAAACGCGTGAATGGAAAAACAGCAGCTTTAACTGCAAAATGATTGAAAGGCTTGTT